>CAZKHV010000168.1:0-3207 GCA_964552605.1 uncultured Zetaproteobacteria bacterium
TCTGGTGGTCATGGGATCATTCAACCAGTTCCGTACGCTGGGATCGTATCGGGCACGTGATTGAATAAAACGCTGTTGAGCATGCGCTGTCCATCGGATTCTGCTGAAGCAGGCTTTTCATTTGTGAAACTATTGTTTTGGCTGGCGTTGATTGCTTTTATTCTTATCAACGCTGCATCCGTGGCACGAGCTTATTATACCAATGCTCAAGTGCAGGATACGTTTGAACATTTAAGCAGCAAGATGCCAAATGCAGCGGAGCCTGAAATACGGGCTAAAATGCATGAGGCGTTTCATGTGCAGTATCTTGATGAAAAGGACTTGCCGGATGCTTTTTTTGATGCCTTGGAAATCCATACGACAGGCCATGGTTTTGAAATATCATCGTTATACCATGTAATGATCTGGCCGCTGGGCAGGGTGGAGACACGGGATGAACACGGTGAATATGACCCCGAGGCTTTAGCGGGTTTGGATAGCTTAAAATATAAAACACGAATTGATTTGCGTTTTGAACCGTATGCGATTTCGGCAGTGGGCAATCAGTAATGCCTGTGGATTTGCGTTGTTGGAAACAATTGCATGATTTGGAATCATGTTTTGATTATGTATTTTCGGATAAACAACTCTTGCAGCGGGCTCTAACCCATCGCTCGGCCAATCAGACTGTGCCCGGTGCTCATATGGAGCGGCTTGAATTTTTGGGTGATGCGGTGTTGGGTTTGGTGATTTCGGCCTATTTGCATCAATCCTTTCCCGACAAACCCGAAGGTGATTTATCACGCATGCGGGCGGCATTGGTGCGCAAAGAAAGTTTATTGCAGATTGCCGCCGCCTGGGATCTGGTTGTTTATTTGAATGTGGGTGAAAGTGAGCGCATTGGGCAGCGGGGGGCTGTGTCATGCGGTATAAAATCACCATCGATTGCTGCGAATGCTGTCGAAGCGGTGATTGGTGCGGTGTTTGAAGATGGTGGTTGGAGCGCGGCACAACTCGTGGTGATGCAAGCCTGGCAAGGCATGCTCAACGGTATTGGTGAGGTGGATACACGTGATGCCAAAAGCCGTTTGCAGGAATTGACGCAGGCCAAAGGCTGGGGTTTGCCCGAATATGATTTACTGGATGCAGGAGCAGGGCAGTCGCCTCGTTTTGAAGCCCGATGCAGGGTTGATGGCAAGCTGCAGGGAAAAGGGCGTGGTGAACGAAAGAAAACAGCCGAGATTGAAGCGGCGGAGCAGGCATGGCAAAAACTGAAGACATGAACGAGATAAAAAGCGAAACAGCGCCCGAAACGCGAATTGAACGGAAAACCGAGTCGGAACAGCAGACCGAACCGCCATTTCATTGTGGCACAGTCGCATTGCTGGGGGTGCCGAATGTGGGCAAATCGACGCTGATGAATCGTATCATCGGTGTCAAAGTGGCGATTGTAACCCCGAAACCGCAAACCACACGTCATCGTATTCTGGGTATTCATACCGATGATCAGCGTCAGATTATTTTTGTGGATACCCCCGGTATTCACAAAGGGGCACAACAGCTCAACCGTAATATGGTGCGCGTGGCCTATGCTGCAGCGGAAGAGGCGGATGTATTGGCGATTATGCAGGATGCCAGTAAACCGTTGGATATGCCGACTCGCAAGCTGATTGAACGCTTTGCGGACGGGCGCTTAAAACAGCCGCGTATTCATGTGCTGAATAAAGTGGATCGGGCGGATAAATCGCGTTTATTGCCGCGTTTGCAGCAGTTGCAACAATTGGATCCGGGTGCAAAAGCGTATATTCCCGTCTCCGCTCGCAAGGGCACGCAGACCGATAGTCTGATCAAGGAATTGAGCAAATATCTGCCAGAGCAGCCAGCTATCCATGATCCCGATTGGTTTACCGATCAGAGTCAGCGTCAGTTGGCCGGTGAATATGTGCGTGAGCAGGTGTTTTTATCCATGCATCAGGAGATTCCATTTCAGACTGCGGTGGATATTGAACGCTTTGAGGATTTGGGTGATATCATTGAAATCGAAGCGGTGATCCTGGTCGGTAGCGAACGTCATAAGCCGATGCTGATTGGTAAAGCCGGCGGTGGTATGAAAGCGGTTGGCACCAAAGCACGTTTGGGTCTGGAAGAGATTCTAGGAAGCCGTGTGCGTCTGAATATCTGGGTCAAAGTTGATGAAGATTGGTTTGATCATCCGGGCAAGTTGATTGAACTGGGGCTGGGTACCGATAGTTAAATCGTGAGCGTGCAGGCGATGATGGTTGGAGATTGTTAAACGTGGATAGATGGACATTGAGATGGAGATCGAATAAATGAATGCACCCTTGCTTAAAGTTACGAATTTGCACCGGTATTTTTCTGCCGCAGCAGGCCAATTGCATATTCTTCAGGGTGTCGAGTTTGAAGTGAACGAAGGTGAATTTCTGGCCGTCGTCGGTGAGTCCGGCTCTGGCAAATCCACCATGTTGCAGATATTGGGCACCCTTGAAGCACCGGATGAAGGCGAGGTTCGGATTGATGGCGAACTCATACACGGTTTGGGTTCGAATCGGGAAGCTCAGCTGCGTAACGAAAAAATCGGCTTTGTTTATCAGGCTCATCACTTGATTCCGGAATTGACTGCGCTGGAAAATGTAACCCTGCCCTTGTTGGTGCAAGGCATGTCTGCTGCGACAGCAGAGCAGCGCGGAATGGATTTACTGGCACGTTTAAACATGGCTGATCGGGCTCAGCATGTGCCGGGTAAACTCTCTGGCGGAGAAGCCCAGCGTGTGGCAGTGGCGAGATCCTTATCGACTCGCCCACGCTTGTTATTGGCCGATGAACCGACCGGCAACCTGGATGAACGGACGGCTCAGGAAGTCTTTGAATTGTTACGTTTTTTGTGTCGGGAAGAACATGCCGCTGTGGTCATGGTGACGCACAGTAAAAGCCTGGCAAAAGCCTGTGATCGGGTTTTGCGTCTGCATGATGGGCGACTCGTCGCACTGAATTCCTGATTGACAACATTTTTATAAGAAACCCTATTATCCACCCGTACACAGCCAATTATTTTTGCGAGAGCATGAAAAAGCTTTGACAGATTAACATGTTCTGATAATCTTCACATGTTGTTTCTAGCAGGCTTAGGTAATAGCCTGTTTTAATTCGTTTTTTGGGTGAGGGAAAGTGACCAAAGCTGAGATTGCCAAGATTGTTCATGAACGTGTC
>CAZKHV010000169.1:0-3197 GCA_964552605.1 uncultured Zetaproteobacteria bacterium
CCAGATGCGGGTGAGCATCGATCAGAATATCTTCTCGGGCTCCAAAGCGGACGAATGTGTGCAGCACATGGCGCAAGAAAGGGTGTTTGATGCGGGTATAGAGCTTGCCATCGGTGTACGTGCCGGCACCACCTTCACCGAAACAGATATTACTTTCTGGATTGAGTTCGCCACGTGAACGCAAACGGCCGATATCGCGCATTCGAGTTTCAACCGGTTTACCACGCTCCAGCAGTGTCACACGGATGCCTGCTTCGGCCAGTGCGAGAGCGGTAAATAGACCCGCAGGGCCTGCACCGACAACGATGACATGCGTATCGCATGTGAGTTTTTTATGTGTCAGCTCTGGCGTGGTAGCGGTTAATGATGATTGTTCAATCGGGCGTGTGTTCTTGGGCAGTGGATCAAGTGTCTGATTCGTTTCGATTTCATAGCTGCAGACAAAGTGAATATTGGTTTTTTTACGCGCATCAAGGGCGCGGCGTACGCAGGTGCATGATTGGATATTATCGACAGGGATTTGACAATGTTCGGCCAGGTGCTTTTTTACTGCAGACGTTGCTTCGTTCAGGCCAACGGGGACATTATTGATTGTATAGAGCATCGGTTTATCGAATTACGCCGCAGCCAGATGGCCGTGCGATATGTGGGTGATGGCATTGTCCGGATCGACATAGACCAGTGCCGGATTAAAATGTTCGGCTTCAGCCTGTTCGCACTCGGCATAGGTGCAGATGATGAGCAGATCGCCGGGGCTGGCTTTATGTGCTGCAGCACCATTCACGCCAATCGTGCCGGAACCACGCGGGGCGGTAATCGCATAGGTGGTAAAACGTTCACCGTTGGCAACATTGTAAATATGCAGTTGCTCAAAGGGCAGGATATTGGCTTGATCCATTAGGTTCTGATCGATGGCGCAAGAGCCTTCGTAATCGAGCTCGGCATGACTGACAGTCACACGATGAATTTTTGATTTTAGCATGGTGAGTTTCATGAAATTTTCTCCTGCGCTGTAAAATGGATTGGCATATTATCAATGAGCCGGGCTGCGCCAAGGTGGGCGGCAATAAAAGCGCGATAGTCTTGTTGCCCGAGTGTGTCGATGCGGCGTAATGATGTGGCATTGAGAATGTCGATGTATTGGGGGCGAAGGCCTGCTTTGTTGAGTATGCCAAGCGCGATGCTTTTTAGGGTTTCGACATGGCTTTCACCGTTTGCCGCCTGTTGTTGCATGGCAATCAATGCTTGTGAGATGGCCAAGGCTTGTTGGCGCTCGTTATCATTTAAGTAGCGGTTGCGACTGCTCATGGCTAAGCCATCGGGCTGGCGCATGGTTGCTGCACCGATGATCTCAACCGGCATGTGTAGATTCGCCACCATTTGACGGATGATGGTCAGTTGCTGCCAGTCTTTTTCACCGAAAATAGCGATATCGGGCTGAACAATATTGAACAGCATATTGACCACGGTGGCAACACCATCGAAATGACCGGGGCGTGATGCACCGCACAGGCAATCGCTTAAATTGCTAACGCTTAGTGTGATATCTGAACCGGACTCGGGATAGAGGGAGGTCGGATGAAAGATGAAATCAACGCCGGCATCACGACATAGGCGGGCATCGTCCTCAAACGGACGCGGGTATTGCTCTAAATCTTCGTTTGGGCTGAATTGCAAGGGGTTGACGTAAATGCTGACGACGATGACATCGGCCAATGTCTTGGCTTTTTCGATCAGACTGAGATGGCCTTGATGCAGACACCCCATGGTGGGGATGAAGGCGATGCTTTTGTGGCCGTCGCGCAGAGGTTGAAGATGTTGGCGTATTTCGGAGATCTCGTGGGTGATCATCATCGTGTGATGACCTGAAGCGAGTCGAGAGCCTTCTGCTTTCTTTGCGTGGCCAACGAAAGAAGCAAAGAAAGCTCACTCCAAGGCATTCCTGCCCTAGGGAAACGCTGATTAACTCTGGATGAGTGAATATGAGCTTCAAGATTGCTAACGCAGGTGTTGGTGATTTTGGACTCATAGACACCATTCATTGAGTTGATCAGCGCTTCTCTAGGGGTTCCCTCATGAGTATTATTTCGACCGGTCGCTGCTTCGCAGCTTTCATCCGTACGAAAAAGCTTTGTTCGGCAGAGCTGCAAAGGGGGGGTAATCAAAGGCGGGTGTATCATGGGAACTGACCGGATTTGACATCCTTTGCCCAGCGGGAAATAGCCTCGCTCATGATGCTGCGGACGTTGGCATAGGCAGGCGCGAAGGGGGGATTGCTTTCGGAGATACCGAGTAAATCATTCCAGACCAGCACTTGGGCATCACAATTATTGCCTGCACCAATGCCTATCGTTGGAATATCGAGCAGGCTGGTGATTTCAGCGGCCAGATTAGCGGGGATATTTTCCAGAACAATACCGAGAGCTCCTGCGGCACTGACAGCTTTGGCATCCTTGATCAGTTGTGTGCGGCCAGCCTCATCCTTGCCGCGTTTGCCGTAAGAGCCGAAGTTTTTCACCGATTGCGGAGTCAAACCAATATGAGCGATGACAGCGATACCGCGCTCGGATAAAAACGCAATCGTCGCAGCCATGTGTTCGCCGCCTTCGAGTTTGACTGCATCACAGCCGGTTCCCTGCAATACAGACACACTGCTGGCAAAAGCCTGTTGGGGCGATTGTTGATACGAACCAAAGGGGAGATCGCATACCACCCATGCATTTTGGCGGCCACGTACGACGGCCGCAGTATGATGAATCATGTGATCGAGGGTGACAGGGATCGTGGAATCAAAGCCCAAGGATACCATGCCGAGCGAATCGCCAACCAGCAGCACTTCTGCACCGGCGGCTTCAGCTATTTGAGCCGAGACAGCATCGTAAGCTGTCAGCCATACCATTTTTTCATCTGCCTGCTTGGCGCGCTTGAGCGTCGCTGCAGTGATAGGTTTACATTCAGTCATCATACCTTTCCGCTTCAGTCCGTTTGTTTGTAAATGGAGCCCGGTACCGTCTTTGAGGGTGCGGCAATATTATACATGATGGTGGTTGAATGCTAATTCCACGGTTTATTCGATATCTGCTCAAGATCTAACATTGGTATGCGGCGCAGGTCGCAATCGTTTATCCTGTCTGGCATGTATTGTTTGTGTGTTCCTCTTTGCAATAATGCGATGCAAGTATCAATTATGGCTGACA
>CAZKHV010000170.1:0-3196 GCA_964552605.1 uncultured Zetaproteobacteria bacterium
TTATAAACTCATTTGATGCAGCCATTTCTCCAGAAAATGGATATTAAACTCACCTTTCTGAAAGCCGGGATTGGCCAATAAACGTTTGTGTAATTCCTGATTGGTGGTGACACCAAGAATAACCAGTTCATCAATAGCGCGTTGCATGCGACGAATGCATTTCTGGCGATCTCTGGCATGGGTGATTATTTTGCCAATCATCGAATCGTAATTCGGTGGGATTTTGTAGCCGGTATAAAGCTGTGAATCCACCCGCACACTGCGGCCACCGGGGGCGTGGTAGAGCGTGACTGTTCCAGGCGATGGCGTGAACTTGAATGGATCTTCCGCGTTGATGCGGCATTCGATGGCGTGACCTTTTATTTTGATGTTTTCTTGCTTGAAATCGAGAGCTTCACCAGCAGCTACACGGATCTGCCATTCAATCAAATCCACACCGGTAATCCATTCAGTAACCGGATGTTCTACTTGAATACGTGTATTCATCTCCATGAAAAAGAAGGACTTATCTTCATGCATTAAAAACTCAATCGTACCTGCACCAACATAATCAACTGCTTTTGCAGCCGCCAGTCCGGCAGCACAAATCTTCTCGCGCGTTTCCGGATCGAGGAATGGGCTCGGTGCTTCTTCGAGCACTTTTTGATTGTTGCGTTGCATGGAGCATTCGCGTTCAAACAAGTGAACGAGATTGCCATGTGTGTCGCCCAATACCTGCACTTCGATATGACGCGGTTCAACAAGGAACTTTTCAATGAACACCGTATCATCACCAAAAGCGAGGCCAGCTTCGGTTTTGCACAATGAAAAAGCATTGGCTAAGGAGGCTTCGCTATGCACTACTTTCATGCCGCGTCCGCCACCACCGGCAGAGGCCTTGATGATGATGGGGAAGCCTGCTTCTTTGGCAATGGCTTTGGCTTCTTCAACTGTTTCAACAGCACCATCGGAACCGGGTACTAGGGGTACGCCAGCTAAAGCCATTTCTTTTTTGGCTGTGACCTTGTCGCCCATGGTGCGCATGGATGCGGGTGAGGGGCCAATCCAAGAGAGGCCAGATTCAATGACGATATCGGCAAATTCTGCGTTTTCAGCCAAAAAGCCAAACCCCGGATGAATCGCTTCAGCATCGGTAACTTCAGCTGCGGCCATGAGGGCTGCAATGTTGAGATAGGACTGCGCACTGGCTGCAGGGCCAATGCAAATGGATTCATCGGCGAGCCGGGTATGCATACAATCGCGATCGGCTTCGGAATAAACCGCGACGGATAGAATACCCATTTCTTTGCAGGCACGAATGATGCGAACGGCAATTTCGCCACGGTTGGCAATAAGGATCTTATGAAACATAGCCATTTCGATTATCCTAACGGTGTAATTACAAACATAGCTTGGCCGTATTCAAGCGGCGTAGCATTGGCCACCAGAATGGATTCCACCACACCATCATATTCGGCTTCGATTTCATTCATCATTTTCATCGCTTCGATGATGCACAGGGTTTCACCCTTTTTCACTTTCTGACCTTCGCAGATAAAATCATCGGCATCAGGGCTGGCAGCCGCATAGAAGGTGCCGACCATGGGGGAGGTGACTTGATGTTCTACGCTGGCAGCTGCTGTTGCTTCAGACGCTGGAGCGGGGCTAGCAGCTGCAGCCAATGGAGCAACGGCATATTCCGCCATCGCGGGTGCGGCGGCCATGACCGGTGCAACTGCAGTGTGGCGGGAAATACGTACTGTGGAATCACCTTCGGTAATTTCAATCTCGGTGACATCCGAGCTTTGAACAAGTTTGATCAGTTTGCGAATTTGAGAAATATCCATGTTGTCTCCTAGTGGTGCGGTATTTTTTTTATGCAGTTCAGTTGTTTCGAATTTAGTTGTTGCGCAAGTGGGTGTTGATGCCGCGCAACGCCAATAAATAGGATGTTGCTCCGAATCCAGCTATTACGCCGATGGCTGCATCGGCCAGCATGGATTTGTGCCGGAATGCTTCGCGTTTATGGATGTTGGATAAATGCACTTCCACAAACGGAATACTTGAAGCTAGCATAGCATCGCGCAAGGCAATGCTGGTGTGAGTGTAAGCGGCGGGGTTGATGATAATGGCATCGATATGCTCGGCTCCAGCCTGCTGGATGCGATCGACCAGTCCGCCTTCGTGGTTGCTTTGATAATGGCTAATATCAAGGCTTAAATCCTTGCCCAGCTCGATGAGTTGTTGATTGATGTCGGCCAATGTTGCTGCGCCATAATGGTCGGGCTCACGTGTGCCGAGTAAATTTAGGTTCGGGCCATGTAAAACAAGAATCTGAAAAGTCTGTAGTGGTTTCATGTGCGGTGCTCCAAGTCCCATTGGTATTGCAATTCCAGCCATACTGCATTGTCAGGCTGCTGTTCAATCAACAAGGCGATCATTGCCCTGGCATCATCATATTCATGCTGTTGCCAAAGCAAACGGGCAATGGTGATCGAAGCCAGTGGTAGCGCTTCGATATCGGTATTTTGCAGCTGCAATGCACGTTTGGCACTGGAGATACCGGCCTCAATATGCCCCAAATGACGCTGGGTTTTGGCCAATAGCTTCCATGCCTTGATTTCAACCGGAGCGAATTCAAGCAACTCGGTCAGAATAACTTCCGCCTGCGCCAGATCACCCTGGCGGATTGCCTCTTTGGCTGAATCCATACCTTCAGCCACACCATGCCAGCTACCTGGGGAGGTGTTGGATTGGCGTGAGCTTTGAGTGATGTTGGGTGTGGAAGCACTTGCTGCTAGCATGTGGCTCAGACTACAAGATAGCGTTGTAGGGTCAATCTGTCTGGTTGTAATCCTGCGTTAAAAGAGTATGAAAAGAAGTAGAAAGAGCTTATTTAATAAAAACTGTGCATGTTTTGTGCGGTTTTTTGTGAATTGCGATGATATAAAGAGGGTCTATGTCCGATACTATTGATATCCAATTGAATGGCGAAACACGATCCGTCTCAGCGATCAACCTAGCGCAGCTGGTGACCGAATTGGGTTTAGAGCAGCGTATGATTGCCATTGAACGCAATCTCGAAGTGGTGCCGAAAAGCCAATATGATGTGACACGACTAGAAGAGGGTGATCGCATTGAATTGGTGCACATGATTGGTGGTGGTTAAAGGTTAGCCTGGTTGCGGGGAGGCAATTGCTATGAATATAGCCCAAAT
>CAZKHV010000171.1:0-3188 GCA_964552605.1 uncultured Zetaproteobacteria bacterium
ATGCCAAGCAATCCCGAACATTTATTGGCAGCCTGTTCGTATGGCGATCATCCTTTTGCTGCTGCAATTGGGCGCGATAATATTGTCGCAGTACAGTTTCATCCTGAAAAATCTCAACGGGCAGGACTCGCCATGTTAGAAGCTTTCCTGCAGTGGAAACCTTAACTGCCCCCAGAGCAATCGTATAAAATCGATATTTGTAATCCAAATCACATTCCTACTGTGATCCATTTCTAAACTCCGCCGCATCTTGTTTGTGGGGATTTATGATGAAGAAAACGGTTATGAAAAAAATTACGGTGAAACCAATCGTTTGGGCAGCCCATGTGTTGCTGCTTGGCATACTGTTGAACGGATGCAGTGACCCAGCCAATCAACAGCATAGTCGTGCAGCTAATGTTAACGACAATAAAATCATAGCACTGCAAACGGCGGTAAATCAGGCCAATCATGCGCATGAAGCCATTATCAAAGCGGGTAACAATCAGCGTTTAGCGCTTCAAGAGGCTCAGCATCAACAGGCCGCAGTCCAACAAGCCATGGCTCAGGCTGCCAAAGAAGCACAACAACTCCGGCAAGATGCTGAAAATAAGTCACGCTGGGCCAATAAAGTTCATCAAAAGGCTCTCGCCAGCGAGCAAGTCTTATTGCAAGCTGCGATGCAGCAAGCCCATGCCAAACAACAATTGTTGGCTGCTAAAAAAGCAGTGCAGAACGCTCGCCATCAACTGCAGATTGATCAACAGGATGCCCAGCTTGCGATAAAAATGCAGCATGAAGCAGACAGGGCACTGGGCTTTGTGCTAGAGGCTGAACAGCTAGCGGCCTTATCAATGGATGGGTTTACTACGAATCGATCTGATAAAAATCAGCCGCCGGTCAATCAAACCCCGGCAATAAAAAACATCACAGTTCCAAACAACAGCTATAAAACAACAAAGAAAGGCGTTGCACAGCATCAAATCGTAAAACAAACACAAAACAGAAAAGTGATCGTAAAAACCACACACCGCGTTCGTAACACAGCGATCACGGTAACGAAAAAACCAACCGAATACAGATCACTAAAACTGGCCAGTTTAACAACCAAGCAAACCTATAACCTGCAACGCGGTCATAAATTGACTCAAAAATGTCTGCTTTGCCATAATCTAAAACCCAGCCAAAAGAAAAAATTCGGCCCCGGCTTGTTTGCTGTTATTGATCAACCGGCCGGTAAATCCAAGCGTTACAACTACAGCCGGTCCCTGGCCAAAGCCAATTTCACCTGGAATGAAGAAAACCTGGCACAATGGATATGTCATTCTGGTAAAAGCATTAAGCAGCTGACCGGCAGGAAAAATGCCCGCACAAAAATGTCCAACCAGCGCATCTGCGGACAGGATGCCAAGGATGTTGTCGCTTATTTGCGCACCGTGCAAACATCGAACAGCACCGCATCCAGTAACACTGCTCCTAGCCGCACGATCCCCGGCAATACAATCGCCCGCAACAGTTTAACCGCGAGTTGAACTTGCATATTGCAGGTGCAATCTAGACTTAGAATCTGCATCATTGGCCGCATGACAAACACAAGCCCGATTGAACCCGCAACAGCATTTGAACTTATCCCGGCCATCGATTTGAAAGGTGGCCATTGTGTCCGCCTCAAACAAGGGCGTATGGATGATGCTACCGATTATGGTGATAATCCGGCCGCCATGGCCGCGCACTGGCAGTCGCTTGGAGCCAAACGACTGCATGTGGTGGATCTTGATGGTGCCTTCGCAGGCAAGCCGGCCAATCAAGATGCCATTCGCGCCATCTGCGCAGAAATGACCATTCCTGTTCAATTGGGTGGAGGCCTGCGTGATCTCAAGATGATCGAAGCGACCCTGAATCTCGGTATTGATCGTGTCATTCTCGGCTCTATTGCCGTCGCCAATCCAGGCTTGGTGGAAGAAGCCTGCAAGGCATTCCCCGGCCAAATCTGTGTTGGTATTGATGCCAAGGGTGGCATGGTAGCCGTACACGGCTGGGATGATGTGACCGATGTGAGTGCGGTTGATCTGGCTCTAAAATTTGAAGGCGCTGGAGTGGCGGCGATTATTTACACCGATATCGCCCGCGATGGCATGATGACTGGCCCCAATATTCAAGAGACGGTTAATCTCGCGCAAGCGATCTCTATCCCGGTGATAGTCTCCGGTGGCGTGGCTAAAATGGCTGATGTCACCGCTTGCGCAAGCCATGTCAGCGATGGCATTTGTGGCGCGATTACCGGCCGCGCGATTTATGAAAACAGCATTGATTTTGCTGCCGCCATGCGAGTTTTAACATGAACGGAATCACCCCACTCCCTACACGATGTAGTACAAGCCAACATCGTGAGTTCATAAGCAAAACAAAACGACGTTTAAGCACAGCGCTTACAGCCGCTGGGCAGGATGCCCCGAGGCCAATCTCATGTTAAGCAAACGCATTATCCCCTGCCTGGATGTCGCCCATGGCCGTGTGGTCAAAGGCGTGCAATTCGTCGATATTATTGATGCCGGTGATCCGGTTGAAGCTGCCATCAAATATGATCAACAGGGGGCCGATGAACTCACCTTCCTGGATATCCGCGCCAGCCATGAAAGCCGCGATACGCTTTACCACATGGTGAGCGAAGTGGCTGAACATGTGTTCATGCCCTTAACCGTCGGCGGCGGTGTCAAAGCTCTGTCCGACATCGAAAACCTGCTGCATGCCGGAGCCGATAAAATCTCCATCAATACCGCCGCCATCTTCAATCCGGAGCTGGTCAAGGATGCCGCACAACGCTTTGGTTCATCGACCATTGTTGTTGCCGTCGATGCCAAAAAAGTGGATAAGCACTGGGAATGTTTCACCCACGGTGGCCGTAAACCCACCGGCCTCAATGCAGTGGAATGGGCCAAACGCATGTCCGACTACGGCGCTGGTGAAATTTTACTTACCAGCATGGATGCCGATGGAACCAAGAATGGTTACGATATTCCGCTCACCCGCGCCGTATCCGATGCCATTAGTGCCAATGTGATTGCTTCCGGTGGTGTGGGTACACTCGAACATCTGGCCGAAGGTTTAAGTCAGGGTAAAGCCGATGCTGTGCTAGCCGCTTCGATCTTTCATTTTGGCACATTCACGATTGCAGAGAGTAAAGAATATCTCGCCGCTCAAGGTATTCC
>CAZKHV010000172.1:0-3155 GCA_964552605.1 uncultured Zetaproteobacteria bacterium
CGGAAAATGCCGTCGCAAGTTGCAACGGCGTGACAGCGATACCCTGTCCGAAAGCGATATTGGCAGTTTCGACTGGCCCCCAACGTTCGGGGGGAAGCACAATGCCAGAGGACTCTCCACTCAAACCCGTACCGCTACGCCTGCCAAAACCGGCTTTTTTCATCATACCGTGCAATGACTTGGCTCCAATATCCAAGGCCATCTTGGCCGAGCCGATATTACTCGAATGCACCAGCACACCGGTTACATCCAGCCAGCCTTCGGAGTGATCATCATGGATAGTATAATCGGCCACTCGCATTGAGCCATTTTCACAAAATATTTTGCTATCCGGCTGCCAGCGTCCCGATTCGAGTGCTGCAGCAATAGTGAATGGTTTCAAGGTTGAGCCCGGCTCAAAGACATCGGTAATGGCTCGATTGCGCCATTCACCCGGATGATAATGGCGAAAATTGTTAGGATTATAACCCGGCCAACTGACCATGGCTAAAATAGCCCCGTCTTTTGGCCGCATCACCACCACCGAGCCACCCTTGGCCCGCTGACTGCGCACCGCATCAGCCAATGCCGCATAGGCAATACTTTGAATCGATGCATCCAAGGTCAGGGTAATCGCCTGACCCGCCACTGGATTACGCAACCAACTACCGTTGGGTAAGGAATGACCACGTGCATCGCGCCTAACCTGTCGCAAACCGGATCCACCGGACAAACGAGTATTCCACGTGCGTTCAATGCCTTCCAGACCACGCCCGTCCACACCAACAAAACCGAGCAAATGACCTGTTTCAGGCCCAAGCGGTTGATAGCGCTGCCATTCCGATTCCTGACGCACACCGGGAATATTCAAGGCGATGACTTTATCAGCCACCGATGGTGGCACCTGCCGAGCCAGCCAGACAAAGCCTTTACGTTTACCCAGCTTGCGTTTTAATTTTTTATACGGCAAACCGAGAGCCTTAGCCAGCTCCTTAACCCGATTCGCAGGCACTTCATCTGCAATGGCGGCAATGGATGGGATCTCAATACTTTCAGCTAGGATGCGACCTTTTTGATCCAATATTGGACCACGCGGTGCAAGTGTTGTGAATTGGCGATAACGTTGTTTTTCAGCCTTGCTAGCCAGCTCTTCACCCTGAATCCATTGCAGATCAACAGCGCGACCAGCCAGCGTCAAGACACCCAAAACCAACAATACAGCCACAGCCTTAATGCGGCGCTGAATGAAGCGCTGTTCACCATCCCCATGACTCCCATGATTTCCACTCTGCCGACTCATGGATGAATCACCTGTATGGGATTCGGTGGTGCCATGTTCAAACTATCGCGCGCATACTGACGCAAGCGTTCAGGTCGCGTCAGACTGGCGACCTCAAGACGCAAACGATTCGATTCCTGAGTAATCGCCCTCTTTTCAGCCGCCATACGCTGGTTTTCCAACGCAAGTTCGTAACGTAAGTGAGATAACCAAATCAAACCACCGGCCAACACCGCAGCAGTCGTTGGGATCAGCAACCAGAGCTTTAGCCATGCCGTCATCAGTGCAACCCGCCACAATAACCGGCCAGCTTCACTGCTTCATCAGCACTTAAACGCTGCGCCACCCGCAACATCGATGAACGACTGCGTGGATTGGCCGCAACTTCCTGTTCATCAGCCCGCAACGGTTTTTTCTGCAACCAACGCATCGTGGGTTTCTTACCACAGACGCACATCGGCAGTTGCGGCGGACAGGTACAGGGATGCACTTCGGATTCAATCAAATCACGAATGCGCCGATCTTCGCCGGAATGAAACGATATAACCGCCAATTTTCCACCTGGCATTAAATGCTCTATCGCAGCGTGTACACCTGCATCAATCTGATCCATTTCAGCATTCACCCAAATACGCAAAGCTTGAAAGGTACGCGTAGCCGGATGTGTGCCACCGTAGCGCGCGGGTTTGGGCACAGCGTGAAAACACGCGTTTTCCAAATCGGCCGTCGTATTCAAGGCTCCGCCATGCTTAGCTTTCAAGATTGCTCTGGCAATACGACGCGCATAACGCTCATCACCAAAGCCACGCAGCAAATCAATCAATTCCGACTCGGATACACGTTCAAGCATGCGACTCAAGGGCTGGCCGCTGGCGCTATTCATGCGCATATCCAAGGGGCCATTGTGCCGAAATGAAAAACCGCGTGCTGCATTGTCCACCTGCGGTGATGAAACGCCGAGGTCGAAACCAATGCCGTTCACCGTGCTCCACGCCTCGCTATCAAGGACTGCGCCGAGTTGAGCGAAATCACTGTAGCAGATACTGAAACGCCCATCTTGCTGCTCAAGCTCTTTTCCTGTCGCAATAGCTTCAGGATCGCGGTCGAGCGCAAGTAGTCGACCTCGGCTGGACAGTCGTTCAAGTAAGCTTCGGCTGTGTCCGCCCCGGCCAAAGGTGCAATCGATATAACACCCATCAGGGTCGGAAACAATGGCGTTGATGAATGCGTCCCGGAGGACGGGGATATGTTCGGGATATTGCTCTGAGTTTTCCACATTACATATCCAGCTCGAAATCTTGCAATGCAACCAGATCGGCCTGCAACTGCTTGTCCCAGCTGGACTTGTCCCAGATTTCAAACGTTTCACCAGTGCCTGCAAAATGCACCGCACGGGATAATACGGCATGCTCCCGAAGCACACCGGCCAACAAAATACGACCTTGGCGATCAGGGGAAAAGACTTGTGACGGCGTAATGACAGCACGCTTAAACGAAGGCTTTAGTTTAGCAGGCATGGTCTTGATTGTTGCTTGCAGGCGCTTCCATTCGCGGGTCGGGTAGGCGATTAAACAACCGGTATTATGCGATCGTGTGATCACCAACAAACCATCGGCATGATGGGTTTTCAAGGTGTCACGAAATGGAGCCGGGATACTAACGCGACCCTTCTCATCCATATTATTACTAAACTCACCCTGAAACATCGCCCTGATCGCCTCTCCCACACACTTACTATGGCTCACTTACCCACATTTCCCCACCAAATGCCAATAATGTACCCTTAACCACCCTTGTCAACCCACTTTCATCAAGAGGCTCTCGTTTTTATCCCCATGCCGTAGATATAGCAATTGGCGCGGAGCAGTTGTTTGCGTGTAACGATGCTGAATAGTTC
>CAZKHV010000173.1:0-3129 GCA_964552605.1 uncultured Zetaproteobacteria bacterium
TTTTTGTGTGCAGTACAACACTATCCCAGCCCTTGAGTTCTTTCTTGAGCTTCTTTTGCAACCACTCCGGTCGTTCGGCGGAATGTTCAACATCGAACAGATTCTCCAGATTCCACCATGCAAAAAAATATTCCATCATGATCTCCTCTCAGCCCTGACTCTTGGCAGTCAAAGGCTTGCTTGAGAACTCCTGTAGACAAGTATGATACGGCATCATGCTCTTTTTATGCCAGCGCGCGAGCATTGAATCGAAAGCAGCTCAAAAGGTGTTTGCGAGCCTCTCAATCGTAAGTTTAGCATTACCAAAACGACAATTTTAGTTATGATGTGTTTCCAACAGGGGGTTCTGCCATGAATAAACCAATATCGTATTTGATGTTAATGTCTGCTTTATGCCTGATCACATTCGGCTCATTAGGTTCCGTCCAAGCTGCCGATTCAAATATCAGCAGCATGGTTGGCATTGTCATGCATTTGAATCACTACCCGAACAGCAGCGAAAAAGAACGTTTGACTGAAATCATGTCCAATCAACATGCAACTGCAGGTGAAAAAACATTGGCCAGCGCTTTGAAAAACATGCAACACCGCGTAAGTGACGAGGATGCATCCAAGCTGCAACAACTGCAGTCGAATGCCGCAGCCAGCCAGCAGGAACGAGATCTTGCGGCCATTTTATTGGGTATTACTCACTACCCCAGCAACAGTGACAAACAACGGCTGCAATCACTGCTTTAAGCCAATAGCCGACGAATCAAAGGCATCCGGCATGCGCCGCATGCCAATTCGGAACTTGGGTTGCAAGCACCGCGCCGCACTCGCCCATTGCGTATTTGATTATGTCAGACTGGGTCGCGATTTTTTGATCTGATCGTAGGCACAGGTAATCATTTTCATCTGCTCATCGGCAAAGCTGACAAACGATTCCGGCAAACCTTTGGACATGATTTTATCCGGATGATATTCAATGCATTTTTTACGATAAGCGCTTTTAATTTCGGCATCGGTCGATTCTGGTCTGCAATCCAGCAAGGCATAATGCTCATCAAGCGATTGCACTTTGCCAAAAAACTCTTCTTCAAAGAGGTTATAAAACGAAGCATCCAAACCTAGAGGTGCGATAATATCGCGCAATATCTTTTCTTCTTCGGGATGCAACTCACCATCGCTTGCCGCAACTTGAAACAGAATACGATAGGCAATCACGCGCATATCTTTATTGTTTTCATAAGCCTCGGCGAACTGAGCGGCATAATCGTACACCGAACTCGTTGTATCATCTTTGGCCTTGGAAAAAATCATGCCTGCGACTTCTTTGCTGCGTGCATCAAGCCTGAGCTGATCCATAAATGCCTTGATCACCTTCGCCTCGTGATCCGAAACCACACCATCGGCTTTGGCAATTTTAGCCAACATGCCGAACAACGCGGTAAAAACAAAGAGTTGTTCGGCTTCTGCCCGCTGAATATATTTATCTTTACTGGATGAAAACCACGAACCAAGGCCTGCTCCAATTAAGGCTCCGATTGGTCCACCAAACAAAGCACCCACACCGGCACCGACTCCCACACTTTTCCAAGACATAATTACTCCTTCAATCCATTTTGCGATAAAGCATTGTGTCGTTGTTCGCCTGCGAGTCAATATTCAAACCGCATTGACATCCAACTCATCCAAATCCAATTCATTCAACGTCAATCATAAAACAAAATATTTACCTGCCAGCACAGTTGATTAAAGTGACGCACGAAATCGCCACAACACACTTCGGGAGATACGAATGAAAAGCCCTGTATTTCAATTGATTGAACATGTAAAACAGCAAATCATCGGACAGGATGAGTTAATCAATCGTATGCTGATTGCCTTACTCGCAGATGGTCATTTGCTCGTTGAGGGGGCTCCCGGCCTTGCCAAGACCCGCGCCATCAAGGTGCTCTCCGATGGCATTGAAGCGAATTTTCACCGTGTACAATTCACCCCTGATCTGCTGCCTTCCGATCTAACCGGCACGGAGATTTATCGTCCTCAGGATGGCTCATTCCAGTTTCAGCAAGGCCCCTTGTTTCACAATCTTATTTTGGCAGATGAAATCAACAGAGCTCCGGCCAAAGTGCAATCGGCGTTGTTGGAAGCGATGGCCGAACGTCAGATTACTGTCGGCAAAATCACCCACCCCTTGCCGGAATTGTTTTTGGTCATGGCTACCCAAAACCCCATTGAACAAGAAGGCACCTACCCCTTGCCCGAAGCACAGCTGGATCGCTTCCTGATGCATGTGCGCATTGATTATCCGGATGCAGCAACTGAAAAAGCCATCCTGCGCCTCAATCGCAATGAAGCACTGCAGACACCGAAAGCCAAACATACGCCAATATCACAGGCCGATCTGTTTGGCGCTCGCAAACAGGCCATGCAACTGTATATGACCGATGAATTGGAAGATTATATTGTACACTTGGTCATGGCGACACGTCATCCTGAACACTATTGTGATGATCTGGCTCGCTGGATTCAGTTTCCGGCCAGCCCACGCGCCAGCATTGCACTTGATCGCTGTGCCCGCGCCCACGCATGGTTAGCTGGCCGTGATTTTGTCAGCCCGGAAGATATTCAGGCCATTGCTCCGGATGTATTGCGTCACCGTGTGTTGCTGAGTTTTGAAGCGGAAGCCGCAGGCATTGCTTCTGATGATGTTATCGCTGAACTACTTAAACGTGTAGCTGTACCATAACGCACCTTAACCCCATCTTGAACATAAAAACTACGGGCAGTTTAAGATGAAAGATACGGTTCATCCGGCAAATGTATCCTTTCGTATATCATGCATTGCAAGTGTTTTGAATGTAAAGAATTCCTGATCGCGATATCCATAAGCATTTTCATGGGTGGTTTTAATCTGGTTGTTTGATCCCTATATTGGATCGGAAGATCATCCGTCGAAATCTTAACAGGATTGCCCGGCGTAATTTCTTTGTCCATTCAGAGCAACCAGAGCAACCAGGCCAAGCAGATAAAAACACCGCTATTCCATCATCGTATCGAACGGTGATCGCGGGCTTGTTTTCAATTCACGCACGAATGGGTATAGATCATGGTCGTCTCCACGCTCTTGTGCCCCGGCAATTC
>CAZKHV010000174.1:0-3126 GCA_964552605.1 uncultured Zetaproteobacteria bacterium
TTATCCGCAATGTGGTCCGAGATATCGATGATTTACGTTATGTGATTTTAATGCATGGCAATCAACCTCAGGTGGCCATCGGCTCCGATCTAAATCCAACACTCAAACAACATATTTTATCGGGTAACGTATCTGCGTTTGCTGCCCAGCAAACAAAAGTCATGCATCACGACTTTACAATTGATGATCATGGATTTATGGAAACGGTCATGCCCATCATGCTACTGGACAAACAATGGGGGGTGCTACGACTGGGTTTTTCCGTCGATCAATTGAATGCAAACCTGACAATATCACAACAGCACATTGATGCCGCCATCAAAAGTGCTTTAACCCGCGCCATTCTCACATCGCTACTCTTTCTGATTCTCGGCGCACTCGGCATTTATTATTTTGCTCACCGCTGGACAGACCCGTTGAAAAAGCTGGTGCATTTTTCACATGAGCTGGCCGGCGGTGACTTTTCTGCTACCGCCCATATCAGCACACGCGGCGATGATGAGATAGGCTTGCTTGTTACAGCCTTGGAAGAGATGGCCGATTCACTTAAAAAATCGTATGCCCAACTCGAAGAACACAGTCACACGCTGGAAGACCAAGTCGAAAAACGCACCCGTGAACTGGCTGAAGCACGCGACAGCGCTCTAGCTGCAACACGAGCAAAAAGTGATTTTCTGGCCAATATGAGTCATGAAATCCGTACTCCGATGAATGCAGTCATCGGCATGACCCACCTTGCCCTGGAAGACGCTCACAATGAAAAGCAACGCACCTATCTGAATAATATTCATGCCGCCTCAGCGACACTATTGGCACTCATTAACGATATTCTGGATTTCTCCAAGATTGAAGCCGGCAAGTTGCATATCGATGCCGTAAATTTTCATCTGGCCGACATTCTGAGCAATAGCAGCAACGTTATCGGCCTTACGGCCAACGAAAAAGGCCTCGATTTAGTCTTTGATTACCCCGCCGATTTACCACCATTGTACGGTGATTCCCTACGCCTTGGTCAAGTCCTGCTCAACCTCATCAATAATGCGGTGAAATTTACCGAACACGGACAAGTCAAGGTCAGCGTTCAAGTAATCAAACAAAGCGATAGCAATATCGAACTTTATTTCGAGGTTCGTGATAGCGGCATCGGCATGAGTCGCAAACAACAAAAAAATCTGTTTCAGGCATTTTCACAGGCCGATACATCCATCACACGCAAATACGGCGGTACCGGATTGGGGCTGGCTATTTGCAAGCAATTGATTGAATTGATGCACGGTGAAATCGGTGTCACAAGCAAGCCCGGTAAGGGTAGTGTTTTTCACTTCCGCATCTGTTTTGAAATCGGCAATGCCGATGGCATGATGAGCGGACAAACAACCCAGAGCATTCCTGCCGATGCCATAACGGCATTGCAAGGTGCCCGTTTATTGCTGGTCGAAGACAATGAAATCAACCAACAGGTGGCCGAAGGTTTATTAAGCCAAGTCGGAGTCAGCGTAGTGATTGCAGAGCATGGCAAACAAGCACTGCAACGACTGCAATATGAAGATTTTGATGGTGTTTTAATGGATATGCAAATGCCTGTTATGGATGGTTTAGAGGCGACACGTTTGATCCGCACAGATCCAAAACTCCATGACCTGCCCATTATTGCCATGACAGCCAACGCCATGCTGGGGGATCGCGATAAATGTTTGCAAGCGGGCATGAATGACCATGTCAGCAAACCCGTTGATCCGGGCTTATTGTATGTCACCTTGATGCGCTGGATCAAACCCGCACATCCGCCTGCAATCGAGCCTGCACTGAACAACGCTATTGAAAAGCAGAGTGATGGTGAAACCCAGCCCAGCCGGTTTGGTTGCTCAACTGATGGTTCAACTGATGGTTCAAGCGATGCCTCAACGGATCGTTCAATCGACTTCTCCAACATTGCTGGCATTGATGCGAAAGCAGGGTTGAATATGGTGGCTGGAAATCAAGCGTTGTATCAAACAATTCTGGGCAAGTTCCATGCTTCACAGGCTCTCAGCCTACAAGAAATCCAGACGGCACTGGCGGCAAACAATCGCTCTCAAGCGATTCACCTGGCTCACACCCTAAAGGGGGTCTCCGGTAATATTGGCGCAAGCAAACTGCATAATGCCGCCGCCACACTGGAAACGGCACTCATGCAAAACGATGCCCCAATAAACCAGAAACTATTAAACAATACCCTTACGCAACTCAATGAAGTCGTGGATGGCATCGCCCGCTGGAAAGAACGCAACCAACCAGAGCAAAACAAACCAAGTGCGGGTACGGCTGATGCAAGCGCTGTAATCACTGAAATGCGTGCCTTACTGCACGAGTACAATGCCGATGCCGTAAACATGATCGATGCCCTGGAGTCCGCTTTAGCTGACATGCCGTGTAGCAGCCATATCTCTCAATTGCGCCAGCATCTGTCCGCCTATGATTTTGATGCAGCCCTTGAATCGCTTGATCAGATCGAATTGATCAGATCGAATGAATCAGACCGAATGAATCAGGCCGAATTGATCAGACCAACGAATAAAACAGCTGCGCCTTAACGGAGCTCAATCAGACACTCATCCGGATTCACCGTATCGCCCGGTTGAACATAGATAGCAGCGACAGTGCCGGCAACAGGAGCAGGCACCTGATTTTCCATCTTCATCGCTTCCACAGTCAGAACCGTAACACCGGCTTCAACGACATCACCCACTGCGACATTGACGGCCACAATGCGACCCGGCATCGGCGTAGTAACATCACTGTCCTGGGTTGCTCTCGGTCGCCGTGAACCACGAGAAGCCTTTTTACTATCGATACGGCCTTCGTGGGTGGGAATGACTTCGGTCAGCGTTTCGACCATGACTTCTTCCAATACATTATCCACTTTAATGTAAAATGGCCGGATATCCTCACTTTTGTGACCGGAACCCTCAATCTTGATGTGGTATTCTTCGCCATGGATGGTGATATTGAATTCGGTTGGTGCTAGAGATGGTGCCGCTACAACATCCGCTTCTGCGGCAGCCTCAAGCGGCATATCCAAAGGCTCAGGCTTGAATTCACCGCTTGCGCGCTCTTCGAAAAATTCCAGCGCGATGGTTGGAAACA
>CAZKHV010000175.1:0-3105 GCA_964552605.1 uncultured Zetaproteobacteria bacterium
TATGATCGCCGAGCAGGCAGTCATGTGCCACATGAGTATAGGCCATGAGTAGATTGTTGCTGCCGATGCGGGTGACCATGCCGCCGCCTTCGGTGCCGGCATTGATGGTGGCATTTTCACGAATCTGGTTGTTGTCACCAATAATGACTTCTGATGGTTCACCATGGTATTTTAGATCCTGAGGGATTTGGCCAATGGATGAGAAGGGGAACACGCGGTTTCCAGAACCCATGGTGGTGTGACCGGTTACGACCACATGTGACATGAGTTCGCAGTTGTCACCTATTCTGACATGTTCTCCAACAACACAATAAGGGCCGATACTGACATCGTTAGCCAGCTCAGCCTTGCTATCAATCACAGCTGTCGGGTGAATCATGCTTATACCTCGTCTTGCGGCATCAGCGTGGCTGTTAATGTGCCTTCACAGACCAGCTTGCCATCAACGAATGCTTCACCGCGTAATTTCCATAGAAACCCGCGACGGCGCAGGCATGTCAGTTCAAAAATGACCTGATCTCCTGGCACGACCGGTTTGCGAAAACGTACACCATCAATACCTGTAAAATAGACCAGATAATCACGATCATCTTCGACCGATTGAAAGGCCAGCATACCACCGGCCTGCGCCATAGCTTCGACCAGCAATACGCCCGGCATGACCGGGTGCGAAGGGAAATGACCAGTGAACTGTGGTTCATTGATGGTGATGTTTTTTAAGGCGCGAATGGATTTTCCCTTTTCAACATCCAGGATGCGATCAATGAGCAGAAAGGGATAACGATGCGGTAAACGCTTCATAATATCGTCGATTGTTAATTCAGGCATAGTGTGTGCTCCATTACTCGGGTTATGATTTTTGATTGTGACGGTGGGCTTTCCATAGTTCGGGTAACTTGGTGCTTATAGCTGACACCTTAAGCCATAATCGATGTGGCATGGCGGGCGCACCGGCATAAATGCCTCCGGCTTCGAGGTCGGACATGACTCCGCTCTTGGCTGCGAGTTTTACACCATCACCGATGTTGATATGACCAGCTATAGCCGCCTGACCACCGAATTGGCATCCAGCCCCAATGTTTGTCGAGCCTGCTATGCCAACTTGAGCTGCCATGATGCTATATGCGCCAATGCGAACGTTATGGGCAATTTGAATTTGATTGTCGAGTTTGACACCTTGCTCAATGACCGTGTCGCCAATTGCACCCCGATCGATACAGGTATTGGCACCGATTTCTACATCATCGTTGAGAATAACCCGGCCAACCTGGGGGATTTTAAGATGTTTTGTGCCGTTCCAAGCATAACCAAAACCATCCGACCCAATAATAGCACCGGCTTGTAAAATCACCTCATTGCCCAATATGCAATGATCGGCAACCACTGTGTTGGCATGCAATAAACACTTTTCACCAATCTGTACTGCTTCACCAATGATACAGCCTGCAGCAATGCGGCTGCCTTTGCCGATGCGCACATGAGCCGCAATAACGCTACCTGCACCCACATCAACATCGTCGGCCAAGAGGGCTGAATCATCGATGACTGCTGAGTTGTGGCGCATGCCCGTTGAAACCACATCGGGATGAAAAAAGCGCTGTAAACAGGCAAATGCCAGATACGGGTCATCCACACGGATGATACTCTGCTCTACGTGAACGGCGTTCGTATGAGACACAAGTACGGCAGCTGCCCGCGTGACTTTCAAATCATCCTGATAACGTTTGTTGGCGAGAAAGGAGATCTCGCTGTTACTGGCACCGAGCAGGGTGTTGATACCGCTTATGCGTAATGAACCGGAATCAGCGCTGCATGTTTCCAGCTGGCCGTTGACGATAGTCGCAGCTTGAGCAAGTGATATTGATTTTGACAAGGATCAGAGCTTTGTATTATTTATCGAGCAACTTGGTGATGTCACCGGTGAGATCGAGTTTGGCATCGACGTAAAGAAAGACGGGACGTGGAATGATCATATCATAATGATGGCTTTTCGCGTACGTCGTAATGACTTTCTGGAATTTTGCCATGCTGGCAATATCCATGCTGTTTTTCTTGGCCGCGAGTTCTTCTTGAGCATCTTGCTGTGCACGTTGGAATTTTTTACCCATTTCTTTTAAATCGCGCTGTTTTTGAGCCAGATGTTCCTGCGACATGGCCAAGGACTGGCGCATAATCTCTTTTTCAGCACGATCTATTTGTTCTTTTAAAGCTTTGAGCTGAGTTAATTTTTTGTCGCGCAAGGCTTTAAGGCTGGTCATGCCGCTTTGGTATTCTGCGGTGTTTTCTAAAGCTGTTTTGATATCGATATAACCAATTTTTAATTCGGCGGCCTGGACGGATGAGAATCCGAATATGCCTACTACTGCAAGAGATGCTAGTAAGGCTTGTAGTTTTAATGTTTTAAACATGATTTTCTCCTGTATTCCTTCTTTTAAACCATAATCGTAATTGCTTGGATGTGCGTGTTTTTTTATGCAAGCCGTCGCTTAATAAGCTTTATCCGTATATGTTAAAATGCTCCGCCAAGGACAAATTCAAAGCTCCTTTCCTGATCCCCTGGCAAGGTCTTGATCGGAAAAGACCAAACCAAGCCGATGGGGCCAACGGGTGAAACCCATTCTACAGCAAACCCTGCCGTATAGCGGACGCGGGATAAAGAAAACGATTCGCTGACATTGAGGCTTTGATTGCCGACTGTGGCCGATACTGAGCCCCAAACCGTTCCAGCATCAGCAAAAATGATGCCGCGCACACCTGCCGTACTGGACATGAACGGTGGTGGAAAAAAGATATTTAACGATGCTCTTAGTTGTTTGTCCGCACCAAGCGCTTCCTTGGTGATCGGATCGCGTAAACTAATACCATTGGAGTCAATGCCGCGCATACTGCCGATACCACCAAGTGAATAACGACGAAAGAGAGGGACTTCTGATTTGGAATAAGGCCGGACAATAGCGCCGCCAAAGGAGGGGTTAACAACGAATTGATCGTCTTCGCCAAAAGGAAAATAGCTTTTGACTGAAATACTGGATTCCCAAAATCGGGTTTTACCACCCAGGCCTGAAGCACCAAAAGTAGCCGTGGCGACATGCCCGCTACTTGGCG
>CAZKHV010000176.1:0-3083 GCA_964552605.1 uncultured Zetaproteobacteria bacterium
CGCCCACAAATCACATGAAAAACCAGTCGCAGGCATATCACGCCCATGTGCTGCCATCATCGCATCGTAACGACCACCATGCAGCAACGCATGCGCCACACCATCGGCGAAACCGGCAAACAAGATACCACTGTGATACAAAAAGCGCGGCATCACGGCAGCATCGGCATGAACAGACACATGCCCTTCCATTTTTTCACCGACTTCCTCAACCAGATCAAGCAAGGCAATGGCAGCATCATCAAACTCATCATTGATACTACCGATATGACCACGCAACCACGGCTGATCCGCCGCACCGGAAACCATTTCCATCAGTGCTGTTTGAACCGATTCCGATAAATCATCTGCAACCATCAACTCGGCCAGATCATCCGGAGAGCG
The DNA here is from genome assembly GCA_964552605.1 of uncultured Zetaproteobacteria bacterium. GTDB lineage: Bacteria > Pseudomonadota > Zetaproteobacteria > Mariprofundales > Mariprofundaceae > Mariprofundus. The sequence continues at coordinate 385 of CAZKHV010000176.1, forward strand.
GCGTGCAATGCAGGCTGTCCACACATCCAAACTATGCTGACTTGCAGTCACCAGCGCCTTCAATAGACCGATATGCCCAACCTGCAAGACTGGCTTTTCAAAGCCTGCCGCAAGCATCGTACGCGCAGCCAAATGCATCACTTCAATATCACCGGCATGACCGGCCACTCCGAGGCATTCTACACCCGTCTGCCATTGCTGACGGGAGCCACCACGCACATCCGGACGCGCCAACATGACCGTTCCAGAATAACATAGTTTTAATTCTGATTCATGCTGCAAACGCGTCGCAGCAATGCGCGCAATCTGCGGTGTCATGTCCGACCGAATCGCCAAGGAGCCTGCTCCGGCAGGATCAGAGAATACTACCGTCTGATCGGCCAAAAAACGGCCTGCGCCGGAATTCATCGAATCAGGACGCTCAAGAATGGGTGGAATCACTTCATCGTATCCCGCCGCATCAAACAGACCCAACACCTTACCCTGCAATACACGCAATGCTTTGGCTTGCGCACCAAAGGCATCATTCAAACCAATAATAGGTTTATGAATCGACATTACATATCTCCTGCTTCACTCATATCCCCTAAGGCAGCATAACGCACCGTCAACATATCCGGCAATGCGGCCAGTTGCTCCAAGACCGCCTCTGATGGCGGTGTATCCACTTGCATCAAGGCAATCGCTGTATCGGCATCTTCACGGCGACCAAGTCGGAAATCACTGATATTGATATTCGCTTCCGCCAGAATCGAGCCCATAGCGGCGATCATACCCGGCTTATCCTCATTCTGTATCACAATCAGATTGCCTTCAGGTGCCATCTCCACTTCACAGGTATCGAAACTGACAAAACGTGGACGGGTCTCATCGAACAGCGTGCCGGAGACACAACGGAAGCCTTCATCCCCCTCCACTTCGAGTCGGATCAGGGTAGAGAAGTGATCCGGTGTTTCGCAGGCGAACTCGGCAATCTCAATGCCGCGATCCTTGGCCAACATACCCGCATTGACCGCATTCACATCTTCCATGCTCTGCGACAATAGCCCCTGCAACATGGTATTGATCAGCGGCTTGCGATTGATATGCGAGGCCTGGCCTTCAAAACAGACTTTCACACGCGAATAACCCGGCCGCATGGTCTGGCCGATAAAACGACCCATACGTTCGGCCAGCAGCAGGTATGGAGCCAACAAACGCTGCTCTTCTTCGGACAGCGACGGCACATTCACCGCATTGCTAACTGTGGCAGACAACAGGTAATCGGACATCTGCTCCGCCACCTGCACAGCCACATTCTCTTGGGCTTCATCGGTCGATGCACCGATATGTGGGGTGAAACTGATATTATCCAGCTCAAATAATTTATTGTCGCGAGCAGGCTCTACGGCATAGACATCGAGTGCAGCGGCACGGAGATGACCGGACTTACAGGCATCGTACAGCGCATCTTCATCCACAATGCCACCACGCGCACAGTTGACAATAATCGAACCCTTTTTCATACGTCCGATAATATCGGCATTGATCAGGTTGCGAGTGGCATCAAGCAGTGGCACGTGAATAGTTAGCACATCGACAGCCTCGGCCAGTTCAGCCACGCTCTCAATTTTAGTCACGCCCATCGCTGCAGCACGCTCATCAGAAATGAACGGATCATAAACATAAACCGACATGTGCAGGCCTTTTAAACGATCGCAAACAATCGAACCGATATTACCGGCTCCGATCACACCAGCCTTTTTACCGGTCAACTCCATGCCCATAAATCGGGATTTTTCCCACTTACCAGCTCGCGTTGATGCCGATGCCTGGGGAATCATGCGCGCTGCGGCCACGATATGCGATACGGCCAGCTCAGCTGTGGTAATGGTATTACCGAACGGTGTATTCATCACAACAATGCCGCGCCGCGAACAGCCTTCGACATCGATATTATCCACACCGATACCGGCTCTACCAATCACTTTAACCCGCTTGGCAGCATCGAGCAATTCGCCCTTCAGCGTAGTCGATGAACGCACAGCGATGGCATCATAATCAGCGATGATGGCCAGCTTCTCTTCATCCGACAGGCCAGGCCTGTAATCCACTTCCACACCACGCGCCTTGAACACTTCAATAGCACGGGAAGACATTTTATCCGCAATCCAGACCTTAGGCATTGACCCTCTCCTTCATCAAAAACATTTGTTCACCACGAAGCTCACGAAAGACACAAAAAAAACACTCATCCGCTCTCAATGGTGAGTAATCTCAGAGCTTGGCAAATCAAGCGCGCAGCCAGAGAGTCGAGCCAGACAGCACTGTTGCAAACCGGAGTGCGCAGGCACTCTATAGCCGCCCACTCAAGGGTCAACTTGCCTGTCATCCTCTTATTTTATGAGCCAACGATGATAGCCTCGAAAAAACAATCTCCAAACGAACCGCGAGCAGGGGAAGACTTAATAAGGGATGATCCGATTTCTATCGGTTAATTGAATATTGTCCCCGATTTCCTGCAGTCTGTCGAATTCATCAGGAATTAAATCGTATGATTTTTTTATTGATTTGCTCATGTATTAGCTGGCTCATAGCCTCTGCTTTGTACGGCTTATTAATCACAGGTGCATCTATGATATGCACATCACTATCCAGAGCACTTTCCCTATCATATCCGGTTGAAAGAATGATCTTCGTATCAGGCCGTATAGTTAAAA
>CAZKHV010000177.1:0-3078 GCA_964552605.1 uncultured Zetaproteobacteria bacterium
AATGTCATCCATGGTAGCACGGAGGCGGTGGCGGAATCGGTGGATAAACAAGTTGCATCGATTCAATCCATGGCAAATGATGCGCATGCTGCCAGCAGCAGTATGCAGGGTGTGATTGAAGTCATGAAGGTTTTATCGTGTTCTGCTGGTGAGTCGGAGCTGGCTTCAACCGAGTTGCGTCATGCGATTGATGAAGTACATGAAAAGGCTGGTGATGCCGATGCACAATTGCGTCAGTTTTTGAATAGTATCCGCAGTTAGATTAGAGGAGGCGTGTGCGTATGAATAAACCTGTAGTGGTGATTGGAATAGGTGAAATTGGTTCGGTGTTGGCGCGTGGTTTTTTGCGATTGGCTTATCCGGTTGTGCCGGTCACACGGGATATGGATATGGCCGTGGTGGCGGCGGATGTGAGCGAGCCGGAAATGGTTGTGGTGGCGGTAGCTGAAAAGGATTTGCATGTCACGCTTGCAGGGCTACCCGATGTTTGGCGTGATCGTGTGGTGTTGTTGCAAAATGAACTGTTGCCGAAGGATTGGCAGCAGCATGGTTTGCAGAATCCAACGGTGATTTCGATTTGGTTTGAGAAGAAAAAGGGCATGGATGCGAAAGTGGTTATTGATTCGCCGGCTTTCGGACAATTCGCGGATCTGTTGCATGAAGCCTTGGCAACACTGGATATTCCGGTGTCGGTGCTGGATGATGAAGCATCACTCGTGTTTGAGCTGGTATTAAAAAACCTGTATATACTGACAACCAATATCGCAGGTCTTGAGGCTGGTGGTAATGTGCGTGAACTCTGGCTTAATCATAATGATCTAGCCTGTGATGTAGCTGGCGATGTCTTGGATATTCAAGAATACTTATTGGCAGATGGTGTTAATCGCAGTGCCTTGATTGAAGGCATGTTAAAGGCTTTTGATGGGGACCCAGAGCATGGTTGCACGGGGCGCTCTGCGCCGGCTCGTTTGGCTCGTGCGCTGGCGATTGCGGATGATGCGGCTTTGGATGTGCCAAGCTTGCGCCGCATTGCAGCGGCGTAGGACTGATTATTTTTCATCAAAAATATCGGCGTATTGCTGATTGCTCCAGTAGATGAAGGCGAGGATCTCGGCGATGGCGGTGTGTACTTCCGGTGGAATCGATGCACCGATGTCGAGTAAGGAAAATATCTGCACCAGATCGTTGTCTTCACGGATGGGAATGTTATTGGCTTTGGCCAGCCGGATGATTTCATCGGCAATCAGGCCGCTACCCTTGGCAGTGAGTTCGGGGCTGAGATCCAGACGTGGATCCCACTGTAGGGCGATGGCTTTATTCTTTTTCATATCCGAATATCCACCAGATTGAGTGAGGCGGCGTGGGGCATCATTTGTGTTAGTTGATCAAACGATTGCTGTTTACTGGCTTCCGGCTGTTGTTGTGAACTGAGTAGATAGACCTCGTTAAAGCCGAGTCCTTGCAAACGGCTTTCCAAGCGTTGGATGTTATCCGCAATAAATTGATTGCTGGCCGGGTTATCGTTGTAAATGCGGGCATGTACGGTTGAATCGGAGATAGTGGCATCGACACGAATATGACCGAGTTGGCTTAAATCCAAAGCAAACAATATATTATATGATTCATCCGATGCACTTGATTTATCTGCCGAATCGGATTCGTAACCGCCCTGTTGCTGGATGGCCAATTGCACATTGACCATTTGCTGATTGACCAGCATGGGCAGTTCAAGCCGCATCGGTTCGCCTTGCAGACTGGTCAAGACATTCAACGCCTGACCGCTTTCAATGCGTGAGACACTCTGCTGACTGAGTTCGCGGAGCGTGTTGATCAACTCATGCTGCGGGCTGTTGCCATGCTGTAGCTTGGTCAATTGCAGCATGATGGCCTTTAGATCCTGTTGCAGAGCCGGGCTTAGTGAAGGGTTTTGCGATAACTGTAGTAATTTTGATTCCAGGCCACTGCCGCCATCACGGATCATGTGCGCCAAGCGCTCGCCGTTGAGGGGCTGTTGGGCATTGATTTCGCTGGCTTTGAGGGCGCTGTCAAGTTGGGGTAGGGCAGGGCTCGCTAGTGAATCGTTGATGCTAAGGTTGGGTAGAATTGTACGCATGGCGGCGATGTTTTGCGCAACGGGCTGATTATTCATGGGTAAATTGGCTTTGAAGCTGTTGAGTGCTGTGACGGCGGCATTTTTATGGACAGATACGACTTGAAAACCAGCTGGTGCTTTGATCATTTTCAAGCTTAGTGCATCGCCTTTGTTGATAGTGGCAGGCGCTGCCGTTTCCACCGTGATGCCCTGAATGTTGAGCTGGACATTGCCATTGGCCAAACGCTGCTGAACGAAGGCCGTGGCTGTATCGCCGACGACCATTTTGAAGCTGGCCATGCGATTGCCCAGCTTGCTTGGATTATCGCTGGGGCGTTGTGGAGAGATGATTTCCAGCATGGTTTGATTGTTGCCAGTCGATACGAGTTTGCCGTTAATCACATCGCCTACCTGCATGCCGTTGATCTTACTGATTTGCATGGTGACAGTAGTGTTGCCGGATATTTTACCATCTTGAACACTGGCAGTAAGCCGCATTTGCTTGGCCTCGATGGCATCAATGCGGCCGGATAATGTCTTACCTGCGCTCAATCCGTTTGGTAGTGCAGACAAAACGTTGGCATGTTTGCCGAGCGAGAGTTGAGAAAGTTGCTGTTGCCGGGGCTGCGGTGCTTTTTTCGCTTCCGTCGCGCTATTTCCCAGCCAGAATAATTCTGCTTTGGAGCCTGCCTGTTGCCCCGCCTGTTGGATGATAAAGCTGACTTTTTTTCCAAGCATGGAAGCGGGTAAACCTTTGATGATAATTGATTCACCGTTGAGACTGATTTTGAATGCCCCATTGCCAGCCTTTTGAACCACCGCCTGTATGACTTCACCCGGTTTGATGTTTGATAATGAACCGGACACGATTTGCAGCAAATTGGAGTTGGCTTTGGATGGCGAGCTTGAACTCCATGCTGTCGCATCGCTTTTAACGAAGATATTCATGCGGTCAGGCATGTTTAGCGATGGTGATTGCAGAAATC
>CAZKHV010000178.1:0-3041 GCA_964552605.1 uncultured Zetaproteobacteria bacterium
TGGCGATGATGTATTCGTACACTTCTCTTCAATTCAGGGTGACGGCTTCAAATCTATAGCTGAAGGTCAGAAGGTTGAATATGATGTTGAAGATGGAGCGAAAGGTCCACAGGCATCTAACGTTTACGCTCAGTAAAGTAACTAAGATTCGTTTAAACACCCCGCCTAACAGCGGGGTGTTTTTTTTTGCCTTATGAGCAATGAGTGCATTAAAAGTATTAAAAGGGACGCTACCTTTTTTATGAACCAGCATTGAGAAACAGCGATACATCACTCATGCTTCGATCTATAGAATAATGAATGCAGGCCAACATCACAGGAGACATAAAACAATGCTCAAAAACCAGGCAACAATTTTAATTGTGGATGATGAGCCATTAAATATTGATGTATTACGCGGCGCTCTGAAGGAGCATAAAATCAAGGTTGCAACCAACGGGGAAATGGCCTTAAAGGTTGCGTTTTTACCACAGCCACCGGATTTGATTTTGCTCGATGTGAACATGCCCGGCATGGACGGCTATGAAGTATGCCAGCGTTTAAAGGCTGATCCGCGCACTGTGAATATTCCAGTTATTTTTGTGACCGGTATGAACGATATTGATGATGAGCTCAAAGGCTTCAAAATGGGTGCGGTGGATTATTTGATCAAACCGATTCGAGCTGAAATTGTACATGCCCGCGTGCAAACCTATCTTACCCTGCACCAGCAATCGAAAATGCTGGAACAGATCCTCAATCAGTGCAGCAGTGAACTGGCAACACTGCGTGAATTTCTTGACCCCGAGGCACGCTAAAGTGTTCAAGGCGATTATTCATCAGCCCCCCTTCTCCCCTACTTGTTTATCATCCGCCTGGAGAGTTTCACATGGCTAAAAAAAGAAGCCGTCATTCCAGCCATGCCTCGCAGCAATCACGCCGCCAGCTTCGCGCCCGACAATTGTTTACCAACCGTGATGATGAACGCCAACAGATAACACAGTTTCTGCATGCCATTGCCAACCCGGACAGCGCTCCGGAAAAACCAATTTTCAGTATGTATGGCATCGGCGGAGTCGGCAAAAGCACCTTGCTCACCTATGCATGGGATGAATTTTCGGAACAGCACCCCAAGGCTGGCATCAAACAAATACATCTGGATGTCGATTCGGATAAAGCCGAAGCCTTTTCGATCACCGAACTGGTATGGAATCTGCGTATTCAGATTTACAAGGAAACCAAGGCCAACCTACTGGCTTTTGATTTTATTTATCTGAAATACAAAGAGAAAATGAACGAAAAGGTCGCTCTGGACGATGGCCCATTACGGCATTTCTTTGAAACCGTAGCCCAACGCAGCGGCAAGTTCGGTTCCCTATTTCGCGGTTTAGGCTCCGTATTGGAGGCTCTGCCTATTGGTCAACTGATGGATGCGGGCATCACATTTTTATCATCTCAATCCAAAGAAAAAGCATTGATGGCAATGATGGAAATCGATCTCAACGAGATTGATGACTGGCGAGCTGGTGATCTTGAACGCAAACTGCCGGGGTTATTGGCCGAAGAACTGGGTATGTTTCTGCTTGAAAGCAAGCAATCCATCGTCTTGGTCATTGATGGATATGAACGTTTATCCAAACGAACAGAACGTGCTTTTGTGGAAGACTTCCTCGCCACACTGCTGCTCGATGAAACATACAGTCATCGCGCTGGCTTGATGCTGCTCGGACGTGAACGCACCAATTGGGCCATCTATGATGACCCCAACGATGATGAGCGCTGGAATGAGGACTTTATTGAGCACTGCCATTTGCAGGGTTTAAGCGAACACTATGCCGATGAATTTCTGCAGGCCTGCAAACGTTTTTATCAACAGGAAGGCAAAGATGACTTGGTTACCATGCTACAAACACATGCCAATGCCATTCTCCAAGTGTGCAGGGAATCCAACACGGAGCATGCGCCACAATCCTATCACCCGTTTTATTTTGATATTTGCCTCGAAACGCTGGAAACACATGCTTTAACATTCCAGCCGGATCAACACTTGGGGAAAACCCCCAAGCAATTGATGAACCGCTTCTTTCGCTACATGAATCAGGATGAATTAGCCTTGCATGTGGCATTGGCTTTAGCCGTTGATTTCGATTGGGATCTGGTCGCCTTCTTGCAACAGAAAAACACCATTCCGCTATTAACCCATGCTAAATTCCTGCAATTTTCCATCTCTCACTCCTATGTCTTAGAAGCCGAGCAACAGGATACCTTCCGCTTTAATCGTTTGATGCATGAATCCTTAAAAACCCATGTCTGCACCATGGCTGACGGCGACAAATATGCCTTAAAACAATCCGTGCTGGCCGCTCTGCTGGAGTATTACAATAGCCGTCTGCCCGGTGCCAATAACGCGGCAGAACATAGTGGTTTGCTCACGGCTCGTATGTATGCACGCGCCAATCTGGTGCTGCGTTGCAGCACAGAAACAAATTTAATGAGCCTACAGGATGCCTACGCCCAACATCAGCTTTGGGCAGAACGTTACCGTAGCGAACTATTCAGTGTGCGGGTGGCATGGGATCGCAAATGGGTCAATCTGTTTGAAATGCATTATGGCCGCGACCACCCTGAAACCCAGCAAGCGATTAAAGGCTGGATGGATTCGCTTGGCCACATGCTCGATGTAGGACGCAGCTTACTATTAAAAAAATAATTGCATCATAGGGGTTACAGGCCGTGTCCGATGAGAAGTTAACAAGCACTATCCAAATCCGCTACGGTATGCGTTGGAAGCTCGTGGTGGTCATGGTCAGCATGATGATGACTCTGGTGGTACTGTTGACAGCGCTGCAGGTGTCGGCTCAAAAGGACAGCCTGAATAATGCCCTCTCCGAGCATAGTTCTTTTCTTGAAACACAAATGCATCGCCAAGCCAATAAAGCGACAAACACGATGTCGGCTCATATCGAAAGGCTTATTGCCACCAAACAACTCCGTTCTGCCAATGATTTTATCCGCAATGTGGTCCGAGATATCGATGATTTACGTTATGTGATTTTAATGCA
>CAZKHV010000179.1:0-3038 GCA_964552605.1 uncultured Zetaproteobacteria bacterium
ACCCGCGAATCGGGGCGAATCATGCCGAGCAAGTTTTTGCTGTCAAGCCTCAAATGCATATATTTTTTAAAGATGCGAAATATACAGCGTCTGGCATCATGTGCCTTGAGCTACCAATACATTCATAGGGGCACTATCTTGAGCAACGAACTTCCACGTAAGATCTATATCCTTGATACCAATGTCATCATTCACGACCCCAATGCATTGCAACGATTCGATGAGCATGATGTTGTTCTGCCCATCGTTGTACTGGAAGAAATGGACAATGTAAAAAAAGGTCTGGATGAGCTGGCTCGTAATGTGCGCGAAGCATCACGTCAGCTGGATGAATTAAGTATGGAGTGTGGCGATTTATCGAAAGGTTGCCCGCTGCCCGGTGGTGGACGGCTGTTTTTTGAGCTCAATCACCGTTCCACCGAGCTGTTGCCCGACTCGCTGAGCAACGGCAGTGCCGACAACCGTATCATCGCGGTGGCGATGTCTGCCCAGCAGGAGCATCCAAATCGTCATGTGATTCTAGTCTCCAAAGATATCAACTTGCGCATCAAGGCACGTGCGCTGGGTTTAAAAACAGAAGATTATCGTTCCGACCGTGTGGTCAGCGATTTATCTGTTTTACCCAGCGGTAAAGTGCGGCTGGATTTTGATACATGGGAAACCATGGCAGGCGATATGGCGGTACTGGAACATGACCATGGCAATCATTTTGTCGTCAGCTGGCCGCAAGATATGGAATTACCATTCAAAAACACCTTCGTCATTTTGCCCGGTGATCGTGAAGTTGCCATGCGTTGTGGCTTAATTGAAGCAGATCAGCGCCGTGTACACCTGTTTGATATTTCATCCTATCGCCATGAACGCCATTCGGTCTGGGGTATTCAGGCGCGCAATCTGGAACAGAATATGGCGATGAATTTACTCATGGATGCAGACCTCGATCTGGTTGCCATGATGGGCTTAGCGGGCTCTGGGAAAACCTTAATGGCCTTGGCTGCTGGCCTGCATCAGACTCTCGACATGGGCTTATATGAAAAGATTCTGGTCACCCGCGCCACCGTACCCATGGGACAGGATATCGGCTTTTTACCCGGCACCGAACGCGAAAAGCTGGAGCCGTGGATGGGCGCGATTACCGACAACCTATCGATCTTACTCGGTGATGAAGCACAGAATATTTCGGATGTCTTGGGGCAAAACCGTATCGAAATTGCTGCTCTGTCGTATGCGCGCGGACGCACGTTCACCAAAACATGGTTGATTGTCGATGAAGCTCAAAACCTCACCCCGCACCAAATGAAAACCATTGTCACCCGTGTCGGTGAAGATTCAAAATTAATCATTCTCGGCAACAATGCCCAGATCGACACCCCCTACCTCACCGCTCACACCAACGGTTTAACACTCGCAGTGTCTGCTTTTGCGGCGTGGGAACACAGTGGCCACATCGCCCTTAAAGCCAGTGAACGTTCACGCCTAGCCGCCAAAGCGGTTGAATTGCTGTAACCATGTTCTGGCAAGAAAAAACATTGGCCGAAATGTCCGATGCCGAATGGGAATCCTTGTGTGACGGCTGTGGGCGCTGCTGTGTGTGGAAATTTGAAGATGAAGACAGCGGTGAGATTCTATACACCGATATCCGCTGCAGCTTGTTCAATGATAATACATGCCGCTGTACCGACTACCCCAATCGCACCACGCTGGTGCCCGAATGCATGGATATTCGCGGCTTTAGCGATCAACAATACGCCTGGCTGCCGGAAACTTGCGCTTATCGTTTGCGCCATGAAGGCAAAGCCTTATTCGATTGGCATCACCTGATTTGCGGCGATAAAAACGCCGTCCATCACCTCGATGTATCTCTGCAACACAAGACAGTGGACGGGGAAAGCTTCGACGAAGCTGATATCGTGCGTCATATTATTGATCCGGATGCATAACAGCCAAGCCTGCCCCTGCGGTAGCACACAAGGCTTTGCAAGCTGCTGCCAGGCCATTATTGCACATGATTCAGCCAACAGCGCCGAAACACTCATGCGTTCGCGCTATTCCGCCTATGTGTTGGGTTACTGGGATTATTTGCACACCAGCTGGCATCCCGATACACGCCCATCATCGGTATCGCCCACCAACACCGTCTGGCTGGGCTTGAATATCATCAAGGCCAGCCACGATACGGTTGAATTCATTGCAGGTTTTAAAGAAGGCTCAAAAATCATGCTATTGCATGAAATCAGTCGATTCCTGCAGGTCGATGGCCATTGGCGTTATCTCGATGGCCAATGCGACATCTCCGAAACGCACGAAGCCGGCTTATTCAACGAATAAACCGGCTTCGTAAACAACCCCTAGCTTAGCTCCCCCTGCAAAAGGGTCGGGTTCGAATTAAGCGACGCCGATTGCTTCACGCCATGCGAGCACCAGACGGAACTCTTCGTTGTTCAGTTCAACGGACAAATCAGCCTTGATTTCCGATAACGAAGCATAGGGATCGGCATCGGTCAGCTCATTCATCACAGTCTCAAAATCCTTGCCAATGAAAGCTGGCACATCGATATACTGACCGGCACGGATAATCGCCACGTAGTGGCGCAAAACAGTCACTTCGCTAACACCCTGTTGGGCTGCATTTTGCGCCAGACTCAAGCCTTCTTTGCGCAGCAATGCCAACGTATAAGTCTGAGTTTCGTTCAGACCCGGCCCCTTGGCAATCAGCATCGGAATATCTTTGCCGTCGTCTTTGGCCTTCTTGCTAGCTTTGCTTTCGCTGTGTTTTTTAATCAAGGCCAGAAATGCATCACCGTATTCCTCCAGCTTATGCGCGCCCATACCACTGATCAAACGCATCGCATCATCATCAACAGGCTTCTTCTGACTCATTTCAGTCAGGCTTACATCACTGAACACCACATGCGGCGGCAGATCTTCTTTTTCGGCCAATTCTTCCCGCAATGCCACCAGCTTTTTAAATAGCAGTTCATCACGTGCCATGCCAAGTCGTTTAAACTGGCGACGGATGCCCGGTTGATATTTGGCCA
>CAZKHV010000180.1:0-1181 GCA_964552605.1 uncultured Zetaproteobacteria bacterium
TTACCGATTGTCTGGGAAATTGTGCGCAGTCTGGATTTGAAAATGGGTGATCGTTATGCCCAGTCCTTGTTTTTTGCCGTGGCGTGGGGATCGATTATTGGTGGCGTGATGACCTTACTTGGTGGCGCACGCGGCCCCCTGGCACTGGGTATGGTGCAGGAAATCACCGGCCAGTCGTTCACCTTTCTGGATTGGACGCTGGCAGCAGCACCTTTGGTGATTTTGATGCTGGTACTAGCTGCGCTGATTTTGTTGTTTGTTACACCGTTTGATGGGGTAAATATTGAGAGGGCACGCCAATGCGTGGAGCGTCGCCAGTTGGAAATAGGCAACTTGGAACCGCGTGGCTGGTTGATGGGCGCTTTGTTATTGTTGACTATCCTGGCATGGATGATGGGTGGACATGCTGCATCTCTGGCTTCAATTGCGCTGCTTAGTGTAGCTGCCATGTTTGCCTTACGTTTGGTAGGCTGGAATGAAATTGAGCCGCATGTCAATTGGAGCGTGATTCTGATGTATGGCGGTGCCATTGCAGTAGGAACGGCCTTGAGTGTGAGTGGGGCGGGTGCGTGGCTGGCAATGCAGTTCTTTCCTGAAGGGGTGGCTGGATTGGCACTGATTGTTGTCTTGACGGTTGCGACATTGCTGTTAACCGAAGGGGTAAGCAATGCTGCGGCAGTGGCAATTTTGTTGCCGATTGCCATACCGGTTGGTTTGTCCGCTGGTATTGACCCAATAACGGTTGCCTTGACCGTGGGTATTGTGGCTGGTTTTGCCTTTATGTTACCGATGGGGACACCTCCAAATGCGATGATTTATGGCACTGGATTTGTGCAGCGTTTAGCAATGCTGCGCTTTGGTGGCGTATTATCGTTATCAGCTTTGGTCTTGTTTGTGGTGGTGGCTAGTCTTTGGTGGCCGGTTTTGGGGCTTGGTTGAGTGTTATATAGTGATTTTTTTGATGCCTGTGCTATAAAGTAGTTGAATCGATACAGTGAAGTTGGGAATGTAGGAGAAAAAATGTCAAAACATAAGTTAACGCAATTAAAAGCGCTGGAAGCGGAATCGATTCATATTATTCGCGAAGTGGTGGCCGAGTTCCGTAATCCGGTGATGCTGTATTCGGTAGGTAAGGATTCGAGTGTGATGTTGCATTTGGCGCGCAAGGCTTTTTATCCGGC
>CAZKHV010000180.1:1281-3030 GCA_964552605.1 uncultured Zetaproteobacteria bacterium
CGCATCCATGATGGTGAGTCGGTGCGTGTGTTTCCGATTTCGAACTGGACGGAAATGGATATCTGGTCGTACATCCGTGAAGAAGAGATTCCGATTGTACCACTCTATTTTGCCAAGGAACGCCCGATGATCAAACGTGGCAATATGTTGATTCCGTATTATGAAGAAAACAAAGATCAGCTGCTTGAAGGCGAAGAGCCGGAAATGGTCATGTCACGGTTTCGCACACTCGGCTGTAGTCCGTGTACGGGAGCGGTGTATTCCGATGCCACGAACATGGATGAGATTGTGATTGAAGCGGCAGCCGCACGTCGATCCGAGCGCGAAACACGCATTATCGATCACGGTTCAAACAGCATGGAAGACAAGAAGAAAGAAGGGTATTTCTAATGACTGAATTTAATTTTGAATTGACGAGAGAAATCGAGCTGTTGCGTTTGGTGACGGTGGGCAGTGTGGATGATGGTAAGTCTACTCTGATCGGACGCTTGCTGGTGGATACCAAGGGTGCATTTGAAGATCAATTGATGGCGGTGCGCAAAAAGAAGGGTATTGAAAAAGTCGCTTCTGCGGCTGAAATTGATTTGGCCATGCTGACTGATGGTTTGTCGGCAGAGCGCGAGCAGGGCATTACCATTGATGTGGCTTATCGTTATTTTGCCACACCGAAACGCAAGTTTATTATGGCTGATTGTCCGGGTCATGAGCAGTACACACGCAATATGGTGACTGGCGCATCGACAGCCAATGCTGCAATTATTTTGATTGATGCGCGTAATGGTGTGATGGCACAAACCAAGCGCCACACGCATATCCTTGGTCTGTTGGGTATTCCGCATTTGATTGTGGCGATCAATAAAATGGATTTGGTGGATCATGATCAGGCTGTTTTTGAAAGCATCCGTGCAGAGATGCAGGAGTATTGTGCGAAACAGGGTGTGAAAGATTTGATCTGTTTGCCGATGTCGGCACTGGCTGGTGATATGGTGGCGATGCGCGGTGATCATATGGACTGGTACAAAGGCAAAACACTGTTGGAAACACTGGAAGGTTTGTCTGTTCTCGATGCGGTGGATGAGCAGCCGTTCCGTCTGCCCGTGCAGTTGTTGAACCGGCCACAGACGGTTGAATTGCCTGATTATCGTGGTTTTATGGGCACGATTGCTTCCGGCACAGTGAAAGTCGGTGATGCAGTCAAAGCGATTCCGAGTGGCAATACATCGACGGTGAAAGAGATTGTTGCCTTTGATGGTAATCTGCAGGAAGCCTTTGCACCACAGAGCATTACCCTGACGTTGAATGATGAAATTGATCTCTCGCGCGGTGATATGCTGGTGCATGTGGGTGATGAGCCATCCGACAGCAAAGAGCTGACAGCCAATGTGTGCTGGATTGGTGACGAGCCATTGAGCGTGCGTAAAAAATATGTCATCAAACATACCACGAATAGTGTTAAAGCGATGGTGGCGAGCATTGACTTTCGGCGTGATATTCATACTCTGGATAAGGATGCTGCCGATGAGCTGGCGATGAATGAAATTGGTCAGATCACCTTCAAATTACAGCAGCCGGTGCATTTTGATACGTATGCTGATAATCGTGCTACCGGCAGTTTTATTGTCATTGATACGTTTACCAACAATACAGTGGGCGCGGGGATGATTGTTTAAATTCTGCGATTGATTAGCCTGAATCAGGCATAGGGTGACTTGGGAGGTCGGTATGGTTGAATCTGTTACGCTTGAATCT
>CAZKHV010000181.1:0-3027 GCA_964552605.1 uncultured Zetaproteobacteria bacterium
CCACCACAGGCGTACATCGTTTGTATCAGATGCAGGAGCGTGGCGAACTGCCATTTCCGGCCATCAATGTGAATGATTCGGTGACCAAATCCAAGTTCGATAACCTCTACGGTTGCCGTGAATCCTTACTCGATGGCATCAAACGCGCAACGGACGTAATGATTGCCGGTAAAATCTGTGTTGTCTTGGGTTATGGTGATGTGGGTAAAGGCTGTGCGCAGGCATTCAAGGGCATGGGCGCAACCGTTCTGGTCACTGAAATCGATCCGATCTGTGCATTGCAGGCGGCGATGGAAGGCTACCGTGTAGTCAACATGGATGATGCCTGCAAACAGGGTAATATCTTTGTCACCACGACCGGCAACTATCACGTCATCACCCATGATCACATGGTTGCGATGCCGGATCAGGCGATTGTTTGTAATATCGGCCATTTCGACAATGAAATCGATTGTGCCAGCTTGAAAGACTATGAGTGGCTGAACATCAAGCCGCAGGTAGATCAGATCATTTTCCCGGACGGCACACGTATCACCTTGTTGGCTGAAGGCCGCTTGGTAAACCTGGGCTGTGCAACAGGCCATCCAAGTTTCGTGATGTCCAATTCCTTTTCCAACCAGACCTTGGCTCAGATTGAGTTGTTTTGTCAGGATGGTAAATACAAAAATGAAGTCTATACCTTGCCAAAACAGCTGGATGAAGAAGTCGCACGTTTGCATCTGGCCAAGATCGGTGTGAATTTGACTCCATTGTCCGATGAACAAGCGGATTATATTGGCGTTCCTGTTGAAGGCCCTTATAAACCACATCACTACCGTTACTAAGTTTCACGACGAATTAACTCGAACGATGACGAAAATGGCGATGATGAAATATGTATTTCTCATCGCCATTTTTGTGTCTGTTTTGCAAATTCCGGCGACACAGGCTGCTGGCGGTTTATCTGTTGATGCCCGTTTCGATTTGACCGGCGATGGCATCGTCGATGCATCCGACTGGGTTAAAATGACCGAAGATGCCAAACAGGCCTATGCCAATGCCTCGATTCAAGACCTCGGTGAAGATCCATCGGCTCTGCTCGAAGGCCAACAGAGTCGTGGTGACAGGTTTTTGCAGGGGCTGCGCGCTGTGTATGAAAAACGTACAGATCAGAGGTGATCATGAACGTGATTGATGTATTTAACGGCGATGCCGATGGCATCTGTGCGCTGCACCAGCTTCGCCTGGCTGAGCCATGCGAATCGGAACGGATTAGCGGCGTAAAACGCGATGTTTCATTGTTAAAGCGTGTCCGTGCTAAAGCCGGTGACCGGGTAACCGTGCTGGATATTTCATTGGATAAAAACCGTGATGATTTGAATCGTCTGCTGGATGCTGCTGTGGAAGTACACTATTTTGATCATCATTTTGCAGGTGATATACCCGACTCCAGATATTTGCATGCCCATATTGATACATCAGCCGATACCTGCACCAGCTTATTGGTCAATGATTATCTCCAGGGTGCCTTTCTGCCATGGGCTGTCACAGCCGCTTTCGGGGATAATTTATTCGCTGCAGCTCGTGCCGCAGCAGCGCCATTAAACCTATCCGAAACACAAATGCAGCAGCTTGAGCAATTGGGTACGCTAATCAATTACAACGGTTATGGTGTCACGCTGGAAGATCTGCACTTTTCACCCGATGCCTTGTATCGCAACATCAGCATTTATGAATCCCCTTTCGACTTTATTGAACATGCAACAGCCTTTCAGCACTTGGCCGAGGGTTATGCCCAGGATATCGAACAGGCACGCTTGCTACCTGCTAAAGTTGAGGAAGAGGCTATTCGGGTGATTTTCTTGCCGGATACAGCCTGGGCACGGCGTGTCTCCGGGGTATATGGCAATGAATTAGCACGTGCTGCTCCGGCGCGAGCTCATGCTTTAATCACGGTACTATCGGATGGAGATTATCGTATCAGCGTGCGCGCACCACTAAACAATAAAACGGCTGCCGATGTCTTGTGCATGCAATTCCCGACTGGCGGTGGCCGCAAAGCAGCGGCAGGAATCAATGCCCTGCCTACGGCTATGTTAAATGATTTTATTGCCGCATTTCGCAAACAATATTGCACTACGAATTGAGCAAGACTTAGCCTTCTTTCAATCGAACATATACGGGCAGATGATCACTAAAACCAGCCGGATCATACTTTTTACCCGCCGAAGGGCGACTGAACCGTCTTGGTTTACCTGATTTGAGCATCGCCTTGCTTTGAAATATCTGACATGAATCGGGGATCAGTTTGAAATTGCCTTCATTGCGTAATAATGGCCGATTCACCAGGACTTGGTCGAGCATGCTCCAGCCATTATAAAAATAGCTACCGCTAGCATCGTGTTGCAATGCCCACATCAGGTTCAACAGATAAGGATTTTTTGAGCGTTTGGATTTTACTTTGGCGGAATCCTTGATGCCTAATGCATATTTGATCATCGCACGGCTAAACGGCTCATCATTAAAGTCGCCCATCACCAGAATAGGTACATCGTTGCCGAGATTCTCATAAATACGTTCCATCCAATAACTCAAGGTTTCAGCCGCCATCATGCGATACGGTTCACTGGCCAACTCTCCACCGAGTTTGCTCGGCCAATGATTACCGAGCACAACCAAGGTGTTTTTTTGTGCAGACTTGGTTTGAAAATTAACCTGAACAATATCCCGTGTGGCGTTTCGCTTGAGCACAACATGGTTAAATATTTCGTTTGTTGCTGGTGTTTCGAATAAAACGCTATCATAAATAAATGCTACATCGATGCCACGCGCATCGTTGGTATCAGCATGCACGACAGCATAGTCTCTGCCCGGGATATTCAATGCTGCCAGCAATTTTTCCACGACCACCTTATTTTCAACCTCACAAACACCGAGTAGATCCGACCCTTTCGTATCATTCATCTGGTTGATGACCGATGCAAGCTGTTGGATTTTTGTGTGCAGTACAACACTATCCCAGCCCTTGAGTTCTTTCTTGAGCTTCTT
>CAZKHV010000182.1:0-3021 GCA_964552605.1 uncultured Zetaproteobacteria bacterium
GCTGGCTCACATGATTGTCATGGTGCTGCTTTGGGTGATGAAGAAATCGCACTGGTTCGCAAAGAATTAAACTGGGAATCTGCACCATTTGAAATCCCTGCTGATGTCTATGCTGGCTGGGATGCCAAAGAAAAAGGTGCTGCGGCTGAAAGCGCGTGGGACAAACAGTTTGAAGCTTATGCTGCAGAATATCCTACTGAAGCGGCTGAATACAAACGTCGCATTGCTGGTGAGTTATCTGCAGACTGGGATGCTGGTGCAGATGCATTCATCGCTGAAGTGGCTGCAAAAGGCGAAAACATCGCATCACGTAAAGCCTCACAAAATGCAATCGAAGGCTTGGCTAAAATCACGCCTGAATTTCTGGGTGGCTCTGCCGACTTGGCTGGCTCCAATCTGACATTATGGTCGGGTGCAAAACCGGTCACCAACCACGATGATGGTAACTATGTAAACTACGGTGTGCGTGAATTCGGCATGACTGCGATGATCAATGGTATTTCCTTGCACGGCGGCTTTGTTGCTTACGGCGCAACCTTCCTGATGTTCTCTGAATATGCTCGTAACGCTCTGCGTATGGCAGCATTGATGAAAGTTCAGAACATCGAAGTCTACACCCATGATTCCATTGGCTTAGGTGAAGATGGTCCAACCCATCAGCCTGTTGAGCAGACTGCAACCTTGCGCATGATTCCAAATATGGATGTATGGCGTCCATGTGATGCGGTTGAATCAGCTGTATGCTGGAAAGTAGCGATCAAAAACACCACGGGCCCTAGCTCGTTGATTTTCTCACGCCAAGGCTTGCCACATCAGGACCGTACAAACGATCAAATTGCTGCAATTGAACGCGGTGGTTATATCCTGAAAGATTGTGAAGGCACTCCCGATGCTATCATTATCGGAACAGGTTCTGAATTATCGTTGGCGATGGAAGCTGCTGCTGCCATCACGGATAAAAAGGTGCGTGTTGTTTCCATGCCTTCTACCAACACCTTCGATAAACAGGATGCAGCTTATAAAGAGTCTGTTTTACCGGCTGCGGTTAGCGCACGTGTTGCAGTTGAAGCAGGTGTTACCGGTTTCTGGGCGAAATACGTTGGTCTGAATGGTAAAGTAATCGGCATCGACACCTTTGGTGAATCCGCGCCAATCAATGATTTGTATAAATTGTTCGGCATCACCACTGAAGCAGTTGTTGCTGCAGTAAACGAAGTATCCAAATAATATAAAAACACTAGAGAGAGAGAGGAGAGAATAACAATGACTATCAAAGTTGGTATTAATGGTTTTGGCCGCATTGGCCGCATGGCGTTCCGCGCCATTGCTAAAGATTTCCCCGAAATGGAAGTCGTAGGTATTAACGATCTGCTTGATGCAGATTATCAGGCATACATGCTGAAATATGACTCTGTTCATGGTCGTTTTAATGGCGACGTATCCGTTGAAGATGGCAACCTAGTTGTTGATGGCAAAACCATTCGCATCACAGCTGAACGCAATCCTGCCGATCTTAAATGGGATGAAGTTGGCGCTGATGTTATTCTGGAATGCACCGGTTTCTTCCTGACGGAAGAATCTTGCCAAGCACATATCGAAGCAGGCGCTAAGAAAGTATTGCAATCCGCCCCATCGAAAGATGCAACTCCAATGTTCGTATATGGCGTGAACCATGAAGAATATGCAGGCCAAGCAATTGTTTCTGCTGCATCGTGCACCACCAATGGCTTGGCTCCTGTAGCCAAGGTTCTGAATGACAGCTTCGGCATTAAACGTGGTCTGATGACTACGGTTCATGCTGCAACGGCTACTCAGAAAACAGTTGATGGCCCATCCAATAAAGATTGGCGCGGCGGTCGTGGTATACTGGAAAACATCATTCCTTCATCTACAGGCGCTGCAAAAGCAGTCGGTAAAGTGATCCCATCTCTGAATGGTAAACTGACTGGCATGGCGTTCCGTGTACCTACTTCTGATGTTTCAGTTGTCGATTTAACGGTTGAATTGGAAAAGGAAACTTCTTATGAAGGCATCGTTGCTGCCATGAAAGAAGCATCCGAAGGCTCTATGAAAGGCGTGTTGGGTTTCACTGATGAAAAAGTAGTTTCCACTGACTTTCGTGGTGATTCACACCCATCGATCTTTGATGCCACTGCTGGTATCGCCATCGATAGTACGTTTGTAAAAATCGTTGCCTTCTATGACAACGAATACGGTTACACCTGCAATATGTTGCGCGTTCTCGCTCATATCGCTTAATCAAGACGAGATGTGGGAGCCCTTTCTCGCGAAAGGCGCTCCCACGTTTGTCCTTGGCTGTTTTATTCGTAAAGCAGACAACGACAAACGTATCACAAGCACAACACAACCCAATGTCATAATGCTGCCTTATTCAAAGACCAGTCTGTGACACACACACTAAAGGAGTATGAGAATGTCTGTAATTAAAATGACCGATCTTGATTTAGCTGGAAAACGTGTATTGATCCGCGAAGACTTGAATGTGCCGATCGCTGATGGCAAAGTAACTTCAGATGCCCGTATCCGTGCATCCATGCCAACCATCAAGCATGCTGCTGATGCCGGTGCCAAAGTCATGTTAATGTCTCACGTTGGTCGCCCTACTGAAGGTGAGTTTAGTGCAGAAAATTCACTGCAGCCGGTTGCAGACCATATCGCAGGCCTATTAGGAAAACCGGTTCGTTTAATCCGCGACTATCTGGATGGCGGCTTTGATGTTGCCGATGGTGAAGTAGTCTTGTTGGAAAATGTACGTTTCAATGCTGGCGAGAAGAAAAATGAAGAAGCTCTATCCAAACAATACGCGGCTCTGTGTGATATTTATGTGATGGATGCCTTTGGCACAGCTCATCGCGCACAGGCCTCCACCCACGGAGCTGGAACGTACGCACCGGTAGCATGTGCTGGCCCATTGCTGGCTGGTGAACTCGAAGCACTCGGTAAAGCACTGGATAATCCAGCTCGCCCAATGGTTGCCATTGTTGGTGGCTCTAAAGTATC
>CAZKHV010000183.1:0-3006 GCA_964552605.1 uncultured Zetaproteobacteria bacterium
ACCGGGCTCATCATCGACCAACAAGACACGACCCGACATCACCCGCTTCACATCGCGGCTCTTACCAAGATCAGTATGCGCAACAGCATCAATGGCTGGAAACCACGCCGACATTGTCGTGCCCTTGCCAAGCTGACTCTCGACACGCATGCCCGCATCATGAGCTCGTAAAACACCTAGAATCGCACTCATACCCAAGCCGCGACCGGTAAACTTTGTCGTGAAAAATGGATCAAACATATGTTCGATCGTTTTCACATCCATGCCCACACCATTATCCTTCACCCTCAACACGATATAATCCCCGGCTTTCAACTTGGCATCCGAAAATGATTTCACATCATGTTCATCAAGCTGGCGATGATTGATTGAAATATGAATTTCGCCCGACGCATCAGTAGCAATAGCTTCTGATGCATTGATCACCAGATTCAACAACACTTGCCTCATCTGGCTACGATCCGCTGAGATCCATGGCTGTTGTTCATTCCCATGAAAGGACAACGTCACATTTTTACCTGTTGAAGCATGCAGTAGCGATAGCATATCCTCAACCAAACTTTCTACGTTCATCGCTTCTGGCCGCATCACACCTTTACCCGAATAATCCAGCATCTGTCGGCATAAATCAGCCGCCACCCGAGTCGCCGAATCAACACAGGACAGTGATTCCTGCATCGACTCGGATGCAGACTCTTCGAGCTTGGCAAGCTCGATATTGCCCTGAATCACCGTCAGTAGATTATTAAAGTCATGCGCAATACCACCGGCCATCACTCCCAACGACTCCAGACGCTGAGCATGCTGAACTTGCTGCTCAAGTGACTTCTGTTCTACTTCTGCAGCTAGTTTCTCCGTCACATCAATGGCAAATGCCACCAATCCAGCCACTTGATCACCCTCAAGCAGTCGCACCTTGATAAAATCAAATGTCCGTGTCTGCCCATCGGCACAGACAATCGCATCACGCCCATAAAAAGCATGTGGACTCGCCAGACACGCCGCATCCGAAGCAAGCACCATCTCCACCATCGCCTCTGGCAACAAGCTGGTATAATCCTCAGCATGTTGTGCCTGCTGCTCAGAAATACCGCAAATTTTCACCCATGCCTTATTCACAAATTGAATTTTCCGATGCAGATCCACCATCCAGATACCAATAGGAGAATGATCCAAAATCACCTGCATACGATCCTGCTGCTGCCTCAAAGCACGGTACGACTCTTGCAATTGCTGCTTGCGCCATTCAAGCTGTGATTGATAAATATGGGCAAATATCCAGTAAAATAGAACGACCGCAACAATATGAAACAACTGCGTTTCCGAATACGATGTATCAATTAACTCCAGATACTGCAAGACCACGGCAATGAGCAGCTCCATGACAAAAAAAGCAACCCAATACCGCGCTTTATTAACCTGCTGAACAAAATAAACGACAAAGGGCAATCCTGCCAACCAGTAAATACCGGTATTTTCGATGCTTGCCAAAAAGATGAGGCCTGAAAATAAAACCAGTGCCGATGCCATCAATATATTTTCAGCACTGGCAATGCTCGCCCCCATACGGACACGCCAATAGGTTCCCAGCATCACCACAGCCAATGCCGCTTCCACAGACATCAACGGTATGCAACAGCCATTAACCCAATGCAACACAACAAAAAACAACAGCGTCAATCCACTAATTAAATGCACCCAGGCCAAGACCTGCCGCCGATCCTCAAATATCGAAATGGAATTCATAACAATTTTCTATACTACAGCAACACATCGCGCAAGTGCATTTAATTCATCCCTGAATTCGTATCATTCAATCATCGTGCATCATCACGCCATTGATTCATTGCTTGCAGACTCAACGGCCTTGCAACTAGCTTTACTGCAATGAATACACTCCCTCATGCCCCACTATCTATTCACCTGCCCAACTGGCTGATGCAAATCAATACCGAAGCCAGTTACCCCAATCTCGAATCACGCATGCAGCTGGCTATTCAACTGGCTCAACAGAATATTGAACATGGTACTGGCGGCCCCTTTGGTGCAGCAGTATTTGATATGCACAGCCATCAACTCGTTGCCGTCGGGGTTAATGTCGTTGTCTCATCCTGTTGCTCCATGGCGCATGCGGAAATGCTGGCGATCAGCATGGCGCAACAGGCGCTGGGGAGCTTTAATCTTGCCGCTTCAGAGCGTCATCTCGAATTGGTTAGCAGCTGCGAGCCCTGCGCAATGTGTTTTGGTGCAATCCCATGGTCAGGTATTAAGCAGCTAGTTTGTGGTGCGCGTGATGCGGATGCCCGCGCCATTGGCTTTGATGAAGGCCCGAAAATGGATTACTGGCAGCAGGCACTGGAACAACGCGGCATTACCGTGCAGAGCGATGTTTGTCGCCACGATGCCATCGACGTATTGCAACACTATGCCAACAATGGTGGCGCTATTTATAACGC
The DNA here is from genome assembly GCA_964552605.1 of uncultured Zetaproteobacteria bacterium. Taxonomy (GTDB): domain Bacteria; phylum Pseudomonadota; class Zetaproteobacteria; order Mariprofundales; family Mariprofundaceae; genus Mariprofundus. The sequence goes on from CAZKHV010000183.1 coordinate 2,457, forward strand.
GGGGAACACAATATGATTTACAATAACCTGGCCACAAGCAACATGAAGGTATCAGCCTTATGCTTGGGCAGCATGACTTGGGGTGAACAGAATTCAGCCGCACAAGCCTGTCAGCAGATGGATTATGCGATGGAGCAGGGCATCAACTTTTTCGATACCGCCGAGCTCTATGCCATACCTCCCAAACCTGAAACCTATGGGCGCACTGAAACCATCATCGGTGACTGGCTTAAACAATCCGGTAAACGCAATCAGATTATCCTTGCATCCAAGGTCTGTGGGCCAACGGCATGGTGCCCGCATATCAGAGACGGCAAAGCGCGACTGGATCACAGCAATATTATCGCAGCCTGCGATGCGTCGCTGCGTCGCTTGCAAACCGATCATATCGACCTTTATCAAACCCACTGGCCGGATCGCAACACTAATTTTTTTGGTAAACTCGGTTATCACCATGCTGATGATTCATACCAGACCAGCATTGAAGAAACCCTCGATGCCATGCAGCAGTTGGTAACGGCGGGCAAAGTACGCCACATCGGCATTTCCA
>CAZKHV010000184.1:0-2998 GCA_964552605.1 uncultured Zetaproteobacteria bacterium
TCAGTGTGCATACATCCGATTGGAAAAAACTCTGCTGGCCGATTGTAAAAGATTCATTATTTCCACAAAAAAAGGCTCAATCATGACCCCTGAACTGTTTATTATGACTTCTGAACTATTTATATGACTCCCGAACAATACTGCCGCGATAAAACCCGAGGTTCCGGCTCCTCTTTTTTTTATGCCTTCCTGTTTTTACCGGAAGATAAACGTCGAGCCATGCTGGCACTCTATGCCTTTTGCCGCGAAGTCGATGATATTGCCGATGAGATTAAAGAGCAGGACGTTGCCTTACCCAAACTGGCTTTTTGGCGTGAAGAATTAGGCCGTGCTTTTAACGATCAACCACGTCATCCGGTAGGTCGGGAATTGCATTGGGTCAAACAGCATTTCGCTATCGATGAAGAACTATTAGCCGAAATTCTCGATGGCATGCTGATGGATGTGATGCGCAAACCGATACTGAAATCATCGGATTTATCCTTATACATCTACCGTGTGGCTGGTGTGGTGGGCTTGTTAAGTATTGAAGTCTTTGGTTATCAACATCGAAAATCCCGCGATTTCGCCACATCATTAGGTGAGGCACTACAATTAACCAATATCCTGCGTGATGTCGCCGATGATATCCGAATCGGACGTATTTATTTCCCTCAGGATGCGCGTATCCGTTACCGAATCAGCGATCAGGATTTTAAAGATGGAAATTGCGATGCAGCCATGCAGCAACTATTAGCGGAATATGCTGATAAAGCCGAAGCGGCATATCAGCAGGCCCTATCCTATCTACCGGTTGAAGATCGAGTCAGCCTGCGTCCATCAATTGTGATGGGCTGCATTTATTATGCCTATATGAAAGAACTTCGAGCCATCAATTTTGATGTCTGGCAGCACCCCATTCGCATCTTACCATTGCGTAAAATCTGGATTGCATGGCGCAGTTGGCGTTATGAAATCAAAGCCTGCAAAAAGAATCTGCCACTCAAGTTGGATTTTTAGGCAGCCGATGCAAGTTCAAAGCGCCCCTATTGCCATCATTGGAGCAGGTTTAACCGGTCTGACTGCCGCTATTCGATTGGCCGAGCAGGGTGTTAACGTTGAGCTCTTTGAAGCCGCCCCGAAAGCTGGGGGCAGAACACAATCCTTTTATGAAAGCGCTGTAGATTGCCTTTGCGATAATGGCCCGCATCTGCTGGTCGGCGCTTACAACAGCACCCAAAAACTGCTGGATGATTGCAATATCGCCCATCATGTTGCGTGGCAACCGAGCTTACATTTACCGCTCTGGGATAAGCAACGTGGTGTTTTTCATTTTCAACCCAGCAACTGGTTACCGTTTCACATCGCCCTGCTCAAAGCTGTCGCTAATTTATCCGGCCATAATAAATCATCCGCACTGGCGATGATCAAACTGGCAACTAAGCTGAAAAGCAATATGAATGAGAGTTGTACGGTGAAGGCATGGCTTGACCAATTATCCATGCCAGACATATTAATTCGTGATTTGATCGAACCCTTATGTTTGGGCGCGATGAACGAAAGCATCGATACGGCCTCTGCCCTGTCGTTTCGGCGTGTCTTGCATGAGAGTTTCAGCAACCATAAACAAGCCCGCTTGGGCTGGTTCACCCGACCATTGCAACAAGCCCTCATTGAGCCGCTATGCCAGCGTGGACTAGAGCTCGGTGTGAAACTACACACCCGCAAACGCATTCGATCATTAACGCCACACAACGGCATGATTCAGATTGAAAATCAGTCCTTTCAAACTGTTATCCTTGCTCTGCCAGCCTATGCCACAGATCGATTGCTCGGCCACCCCACAACATGCGAAACACGCAGTATTTGTAATATTCATTTGTGGTTTGAGCACGATATACAACTACCCGCATTATTTATTGGCAGCCTCGGCACGACAGGTCAGTGGTTTTTTGATGTTTCGGCGCAAATGACTGAAACAGGTAAAGATCGACAAAACTTGCGCCATTACTGCGCCGTTATCAGCGCTGATCAAACATCACAAGATGATTTGAAATTGCTGCAAACGATCACCCATGAACTCCGTGCCATCACCGGTCAGATCACATTAAAGCCCGTGCACTATCGTATCATTCGAGAAAAACGAGCCACGGTGCTGGTGCGCCCAGACCGGCCCGAATACGATTTACCCGAAGGTCTTATTGATGTTTCCGAACGGCCACAACCGGGTGAATTACCCGCCACCATTGAATCCGCCGTTCAGCGTGGTGAACAAGCGGCAGCATTATGTTTAGCACGTCAGCTTAACAAGCCATTGGCCTAAAAACCAAACACCCGGATTAAAAACCCACTATTGCGCTGCATATAAACCCTTTTATGCTTGCACAATGGATAATAATTTTCGTCAAGCAAGTATCGCAGATCATTTTATCGGTGAATTGGATCGCGCTCTGAATAATATATTTTGCAAACAAACCAGTTCACGCCCCTACCCTGCCGATTCGATTGATTGCGGCACGGATGAAACGCATACGGAATCACAGACAGAGTCCAAGAACGAACTTAGTAGCGAACAGAAAAAACAGTCGGCCAGTCTCATGCGCGTCAATCATGCTGGTGAAATGGCTGCCCAGGCATTGTATCAAGGTCAAAGCCTGACTGCGCGTGATCCGAGTCTGTCCGATAAACTCAAACACGCATCACTGGAAGAAGCCGATCATCTCAATTGGTGCCGCAACCGTCTGGAAGAACTCGGTGAGCGCCCTTCCCTGCTCGACCCACTCTGGTATGCCGGTTCATTCACCATCGGCATGGCTGCAGGCATTGCCGGTGACCGCTGGAATCTTGGGTTTCTCGCGGAAACCGAACACCAAGTTGTGCGTCATCTGCAAGATCATCTTGAGCGTTTGCCGGAAAACGATGCCCGCAGTCGTGCGATTGTCGAGCAGATGCAGATTGATGAACAAGGCCATGCTGATCTGGCTGAACATCTGGGCGCAGCCGAATTACCAAAACCGGT
>CAZKHV010000185.1:0-2973 GCA_964552605.1 uncultured Zetaproteobacteria bacterium
GAAAGCGTGGGGCAACGTGTTAACGAACAAACAGCCCACAACAAACAAGTATAACTCATCCATGAACCACATCATCACAGCAATTGCGCAACAGGCTCGTAACAACCCCGATGCAATAGCCATTGAAAGCAGTCAGGGCTCATTGAACTATAGCGCTCTAACACAAGAGGTTGCTTCCCTTGCGCGCGATCTGCGCAGCCATCATTTGCATACTCTCGCTCTATTCGCAGATAACGGGCCGGCCTGGTGTATTGCTGATCTGGCCTGTCTGCAAGCTGAAATCACCTTGGTTCCTATTCCCCATTTTTTTACACCAGCTCAAATTTCACACTTAATCCATAGCGCTGGCATTGAGGCCATTTTAAGCCAGCAGCCCGAACAAATATCAGCTTTGCTTGCATCGCTGCACATCGAACATGAAACAAACATCGAATTAGCTATAGCCGAGACCCGCATGCAGTTGACTCCCTTGCATGTAGCCTCGATACAACTGCCGGATTCATGTGCCAAAATCACCTTCACATCCGGTTCAACCGGTGAACCGAAAGGGGTCTGCCTGCAAGCATCGAGCATGCAAACCGTGTCGGCATCATTGGCACACGTCACCGCCGCCAACGCAGATGATCGCCATCTTTCATTATTACCGTATGCGACATTATTGGAAAACATTGGTGGGCTCTATGCCCCCTTACTCCGTGGTGCGACTGTCATAAGCCCAGCGCTGCATGAAGTTGGGTTGAGCGGCTCCAGCGGACTCGATGTGCAACGTTTTATAACTATCTTGATTCAATCGCAGGCCACCACCTGCATTATGATTCCACAAATGCTACACGCTCTCGTCGCAGGCATTGAGGCAGGAGCGCCGAAGCCAAGCCAACTGCGTTTTATTGCTGTTGGCGGCGCATCGGTCTCCATGCAGTTATTGCAACGCGCAGATCAACTTGGCCTGCCGGTGTTTGAAGGTTACGGCTTATCAGAGGCATCCAGTGTGGTTGCCGTTAACAGCCCATCGGCCTGCAAAGCCGGTAGTGTCGGCAAAGTATTACCCCATGCCGAAATCGAATTTGCCGATGATGGTGAGATCCTCGTCAAGGGTGGTTTATTTTCCGGCTATCTGGGCGATTCAGCACTCTCCACAGACTATTGGCCAAGCGGTGATATCGGCTATCTCGATGAGGATGGTTTTTTGTTTCTCTCTGGCCGCAAAAAACATATTTTCATTACCGCTTTCGGACGCAATGTATCACCGGAATGGGTCGAAAAAGAACTCGGCATGGAGCCGGTTATCGCGCAATGCTGTGTGTTTGGTGAAGCCCGCCCGTTTAATGTTGCCGTCATCGTTGCCCGTGAACATGCCGATGCTCCGATGATTCAACAGGCTATCGATCAAGCCAATGCTCAATTACCGGATTATGCCTCGGTATCAGCATGGGTCTTGGCTGATGAAGCATTTAGCATAAGCAATGGTTTATGGACCGGTACAGGCAGGGCAAGAAGAGAGTTTATTTTCAAGCATTACAAAACACAGATCGAACAATTATACCAACAAACTTCCGAGGAGACTTGAATGGCTTTTTACGACGACTTGCTTGTCGCAACAGAAGATGCGCGCAATGATTTATTATCTATCCCCTTTATCCGTATGGGCGGAGCAGGCCAATTGAGTCTGGAAAGTTATACGGCTTTTCTGGCTCAGGCTTATCACCACGTCAAACACACCACGCCATTGTTGATGGCAACCGGTGGCCGTTTACCCGAACGGCTCGAATGGCTGCGTGAAGCCATTGGTGAATACATCGAAGAAGAAATGGGGCATCAAGAATGGATACTCAACGATATTGCCGCCTGTGGCCTCGATAAAGAAGCCGTACGCAAGGGTGCACCACTAGCTGCCACCGAACTGATGGTCGCTTACGCCTACGACACAGTACATCGCAATAATCCAGTTGGATTTTTCGGCATGGTATTGGTGCTTGAAGGTACAAGTGTCGCACTCGCCACCAATGCAGCCAGCTCGATTCAACAGGCTTTAGGCCTACCAACTGCCGCATTCTCCTATTTGAATTCACACGGCTCACTCGATATCAGCCATGTTGATTTCTACGAAGGCCTGATGAACAAACTCGATAATGATGCCGATAAACAAGCCGTTATTCATTGCGCACGCATGGTGTATAAATTGTATGGCGATATATTTCGCAGCCTGCCACTGATTCGCTTGGAGACGAACCATGGAAATTAAAAACAAACGCGTTGTGCTGACCGGCGCTGCCGGTGGCATGGGTAAAATTCTAGCCACTGAATTGGTTAAACGTGGTGCTAATCTAGCCATGGTCGATGCCAATGCCGATGCCCTTGCAAGCCTTGCTGCTGAATTATCCGGCACGCATCCCATTCGTGGTGATTTATCATCCGCCAAAGGCTGTAGCACAGTAGCTGAGCAATGTTTAGAAAAACTCGGCGGTATCGATTTACTCATCAACCTGGCCGGTATCAACAGCTTTGCAGCCTATGAAGATGAAGATCCAGAGAAAATAGAGCTCATGTTGCATGTCAACCTGCTCGCTCCGATGTGGTTGGCACGCGCTTTTCTACCGGTGATGCAAGCCAACAATTCCGGCCGTATCGTCAATGTCGGATCTATTTTCGGTTCGATTGGATTTGCCTATTTCAGTGTTTATTCTGCCAGCAAGTTCGGCCTGCGCGGCTTTTCCGAAGCCTTGCGTCGTGAAGTTGCCGACACCAATATCAAAATCACTTATATCGCTCCACGCGCTGTCAAAACACCAATGAATTCCGATGCTTTGATGCGCATGGGTGAAGCCACGAAAATGAATATGGATGCACCAGACGATGTGGTGCAAAAAATTATCATGGCCATCGACAATGACCGCAAAGACATTTATTTCGGTTTCCCGGAATCCTTGTTTGTGCGCATCAATGTACTCTTTCCGCGCTTGGTAGATAAAGCAC
>CAZKHV010000186.1:0-2942 GCA_964552605.1 uncultured Zetaproteobacteria bacterium
GATCATTGATCGTATCGCCCACAACCTTCGCACCTGTGGCCAACTGATCACGCGAACCCCAATCACGATGCACGGCGGCAGCATGCGGTTTACGGCACGAACCGTGCAATATGTTTTTCAGTTCTCCCGGCACTATAAAGCTGGGATAGGGTTCGCCCGGATAACAAAAATCATCATTAGCATGCAACAGACTGTTGCCACTTTCGATTAGATCGTAGTGCAGAATTTGTTCCGCGTAAGATGCATCCTGCCAGTCCAGCCAGATGATATGCACAAACAAATGTTCGCCCATTCGCGCCGTACGTTGTGTGGCCTGAACATTCAAAGCCTGCAGCGATCCGTCAGCCGTGCGCTCAAACACTGCCCCGGAAAATACCCGGGGCTCTTTGGTTGCCACCCATATAGCTGCCTTTTGCAGCTCAGTTCGCCGCACAATCGGCCCGGCCAGTAATTCACTCATATCTCACTCCTTCCAACTGCCACCATTAACCATCACAGCAATTGCTTTAGCTGCTAGTGGTGAAATGACATCCCCATTATTCAGCTTGCATCCACCCGTTATCTTCTTTAAGGATTCATTGCCAATCAAAGCATGCAGATAATCGGGTATCTGATGCACGCCGAGCTCTTCCTTCGCCATGGCAGCTGCTGCAAATATCTCAACGTGATCAGGAAAGAGCGCAAGATATTCCGCCACTCTGGGAAATCGAACTTCAAGGATCGTCCAGAGCGCCACTTGATCCAAAAACGCTTCATCCATATCGAGAACGCCGCTTACCCTTGCCAGATTCACATACACGCCAAACGCATTCACTATCAGCTTCATACTTCTCGGGTTGGCATCCATTAAATCAACAAAGCGTGTGAGCCGGTGCCTGTTTGCAGTGGCAAAGCTTTCAGTCTTCGCCGCTTTAATCACAGCGGCGGCAATCATAGCTTGTTTATGAATGGCTGATTCCGGCTCACTGCGCATATAATCATTGAGTTCAGATTCACTGGATACATTTTGAATCTCTTTTTCTACAGCAGCATAAGCCTCCTCAAAGCTCACGACAACATCACTTTCCCCACTTGATGTGATTTCATCCATAAACGACACTTTCAGTTCAGCCGAGATCGGCGGCAGCGCAATACTTAATTGAAACAGCTTCTCCAGAAAACGATAACCCGTTGGCTGCTCAACCTGCGTAATTTTTACGTTGAAGGTTTCATAACCCTCTTCAAAGCAAGCCGAAATCCAGGTTCGATCAGCGGCGACCAGAAAAAACACTTTCGGGTGAGAATATAGCGTGTGGAGGCTCTCCAGCAGTTCGATCACATAAGCGCTTTTGCATCGATCCAGATCATCAATAAACACAATGATAGGTCTGTCAAACTCATCAACCATCTTCCTGTAATAAGAACGAATCTGTTCCATCGGATCGGAAGACAAACGTCTGAACATATGAGCTGAAGCAGAAAACCCGGGCATAAATTTACTCAATAAAACGGCAACCGTACTTGCCAATGCAAGAATCGATGCAATCGACTTCATCACATCACCGCCCAAAGCCAATGCAACCCCGAGCAACAGCAGGATTGATGCAAGCATGATAAGAACAGGTATCCTGTCTCCCTCGTTGATTCGATACAAATAACTTTTCCAGCGCATTTCATGATTGTTTGGAATACTTTTTATGCCGTCACGAACAATCCGATCCAACAGCCCCCACCAAGGCGGATCGACATGCTGATTCCGCCACGCATTAAAATGAATACCAATCCATGGCTTTGTCACCTTGGTGTCATCATGCAGGCACTGATCCAACTGATGCATGAATGTTGTTTTACCAGCCCCCCAGCGTCCGCAAAGGTGCAGGACAAAGCTATCCCCTTTGACTTCCTTTCCTGTTTTAACAGGCGCATTTAACTGTTCATGCCACAGGCGATCCAGCCAGCGCGCCAGATATTCCGCGAATGCAAACCGGTTAAATGAATCATGTTCAGCAGGTTGGTCGGAGCTGATAATGGTGGTATTCGAAAGCAGCTCTGGCGTAGCAACCCGTGCCCCTCTCTCATTAATAAAATTGTTAAGTTTTGCTGCAACTTGTTCTGGCACTTTGAATATTGTGCCCTGGGGGCTACGCAAAAACTGAAACTCTTCCTTTGGAATGCGTTCAATCACCGCATCTCTTGAGATCATTGGCTCCAACCAGCTTACCGGCAGGGAAAGTCGAATATCCTTCTTTAGCGTTTCCGATGCTACGCCTCTGTCTTCAAATTCGAGATGGCTAATCTCTCCCCAACCAACCAGGCCGCTTGCAACTCGGTTGTGTTTACGCTCATCTTCATCCTTGAAGGCTCGCCAAAGGAAAAACACATCACCAAGCTGTATTTCACCCTGAAATCGATTTATACGCCAAGGGACTGCCTCTCCCTGTTTCGCCGATTCCAGCCAGTCCGTTTTTTCATCATCCGGTTTATACTGAAATAACCAATACCGCGTCACATACTGTTCAGAAGTTCCACCATTTAATTCGGGCGATAACTCTGGAGCCTTTATGTCAATTTCCGGTTTCTTATTCGACGAGGCTTTGCCTTTTATAAAATCCATATCATCAGAGTCTTTTTGCTGAAACTTCTGATGCGTTTCAGCTTCAAGGCGCATCAACATAGCCAGGGTATCCGGCCCCACGATACCATCGGAAAGCAAACCATTATTATCCTGAAACTCACGCACAAGCTGATCGGTGCGCTTACCAAACACACCATCCGGCTCACCCACATCAATGCCTTGCTGGCGAAGCATATCCTGTAACTCTTTCACCTGATCACCATGTGACCCTTCGCGTAACAACCCTTCACTTTCCATCAATCATGCCACCATAGTTCAATATTACACATCCGATTACAGGCTAAGCAACATGTCGATGAGGTTCGGTTGTGGAAACAGATCAAACTTA
>CAZKHV010000187.1:0-2922 GCA_964552605.1 uncultured Zetaproteobacteria bacterium
AATCAGGATCCGCCACAGCCACATGATCAAGCACCCGCACCACCCCTTCGACAATATCATCGATATAGGTGAAATCACGACGCATCTTGCCATGATTAAACACCTTGATCGGCTCACCAGCCAGGATCGCACGGGTAAATAAAATCGGAGCCATATCCGGCCGACCCCAGGGGCCATAAACCGTAAAAAAACGTAAGCTAGTCGTGGGTAAGCCGTAGAGATGGGCATAACTATGCGCCATTAATTCATTGGCTTTCTTACTCGCGGCATACAAGGAAACCGGATGATCGACATTATCGTGTACCGAAAACGGCATGGTCTCATTTGCCCCGTACACCGACGATGACGATGCATAAAGCAAGTGTTTGACCTGATTATGACGACAGCCTTCCAGCACATTCAAAAAACCAACGATATTGCTATCGATATATGCATGAGGATTCTGCAGCGAGTAGCGCACCCCCGCCTGCGCGGCCAGATTCACCACCATATCAAATTGCTCGGCTGCAAACAGTGCTTCCATAGCCGCACGATCAGCCAGATCCAGCTTCTTAAACTCAAAGTGCTCATGGCTGCAAAATTGAACCAGACGCGCTTCTTTCAAGCTCACATCATAATAATCATTGAGATTATCCAGCCCAATCACATGATCACCACGCGCCAATAAACGCATGCATACCGATGATCCAATAAAACCGGCTGCACCGGTAACCAGCACTTTACTCACACAATCTCCTTGCTCAGCTGGCGGCAGACAAATAATCAGTACGGGTTTCCACTCGCATTTTTTTCTGCATCCAGTCCAACAGAATCATAGCCCGATCCTGCCCTCGCATTTCAATAAACACCGCATCAAAACCCTGCAATGAGCCATCATTCAAACGCACTTTTTCACCGGCCTTGAATGGCGACTTCGGTGTTGCAGCCACGTCAATAAAGCCCTGATCATCATGATTACCTTGCAATAAGGCAATCGCCGCATCCGGCAAGGGCGGATAATACAGACCAAACGACACGGGAGCCAATACACCAATCGTACTGCGAATACTCGTCCAACGCTGTTCATCTTTCGCCAAACGCATAAACAGATAACCGGCAAAAAAAGGCCGCGCCTGCCAACTCACCTTACGAGCATGGCTAATGCGTGCATTGACCAAGGGCAAATAGACTTCAAAACCCTGTAACTCCAACTGATCACGCGCCTTTATCTCTTCCCGTGGCTTAGTGCGCACGGCAAACCAGGATCGGGGCACACCACCCACTTCCAGATCACCCATCACAAACCATCGCCCTTCAAATACCACTCAACCGTTTTACGGATGCCGGTTTCAAATGTCTCAGCTGGTTTCCAGTCCAGAGCCTGCCCCATCTTTGTTGCATCAATGGCATAACGCCAATCGTGACCGGGTCGATCCGTAACAAAAGTGATCAACGACTCATGACTGCCAACGGAGGACTGGCCACTAGCACCCGCCTTAAACTCATCCATCAATCTACAAATACAGCGCACAATATCGATATTGGCCCATTCATTGATGCCACCGATATTGTATACCTCACCCGGTTTACCCTTTCGAATCACCGCATCGATACCCGAACAATGGTCTTCGACATACAGCCAATCACGAATATTGGAACCATCGCCATAGACCGGAATCGGCGTTTGATTCAGACACGAACGAATAATGGTAGGAATCAATTTCTCACCATGCTGGTAAGGGCCATAATTATTTGAGCAGTTGCTTGTTGTCACCGGCAAACCGTAGGTATGAAAATAGGCCCGCGCCAGATGATCCGAGCCGGCCTTGGACGCCGAATACGGTGAATTGGGTGCATACGGTGTTTGCTCGGTAAAGGCAGGATCAGTATCGGAGAGCGTACCATACACTTCATCGGTTGAAATATGATGAAAGCGGCATTCACGCTGCGGCGCATTCCCCGCTTCAACAAGCCAATACTGGCGAGCAGCTTCAAGCAGGGTGAATGTGCCCATCACATTGGTTTTCACAAACACTTCCGGGCCTGAGATGGAATTATCGACATGCGATTCGGCAGCGAAATGCACAATCGTATCGATCTCATGCTCTCTGAGCAGACGATCAATCAGTGCCCGATCACAGATATCGCCTTGCACAAACGTATGCCGTGACTTGCACCCCAGGGCACCCTCTCTGCCTACGGCATTCACCTTGTCTGGCAGATTTTTTAGATTATCCAATGAACCAGCATAAGTAAGCAGGTCCAGATTAACTATTTTCACATCCGGGTACGTGGCCAACATATAACGCACATAATTGCAGCCGATAAAACCGGCACCGCCAGTCACCAGAATATTTGCCGGTTTAAATTCACTCATCTCGTCTGCAATCCTTTTATCTTAATTGATTGATATACTCTCACAGCAAAACGCTTAAACTGCATCCTGCTTCGGCACAACACCGTGTTCCACAAGATAAGCCATCACCTGATCCACACATGTCTCCAGCACCTGACTGCCCGTATCCACAATTAGCTCAGGTTTCTCCGGCGCTTCATAAGGTGATGAAATACCGGTAAAATCACTAATCTCACCGGCACGGGCTTTTGCATACAAGCCCTTCACATCGCGAGACTCACACTCCGCCACCGAAGCATGACAATAGACCTCAATAAAATCACCCTCTTTCACCAAGGCGCGCACACGATCCCGATCCGCCCGAAACGGCGAAATAAAAGCAGTCAATGCAATCACACCGGATTCGATAAAGAGTTTCGACATCTCCCCGATGCGCCGGATATTCTCCACCCGATCCTGTGATGAAAACCCCAGATCCGCACACAGACCATGCCGCACATTATCGCCATCAAACACAAAGGTATTCATGTTTAACTGATGCAAGCGCTCTTCAACGGCATGCGCAAGTGTCGATTTTCCGGCACCGG
>CAZKHV010000188.1:0-2876 GCA_964552605.1 uncultured Zetaproteobacteria bacterium
GATTATTTATATTCACGGTTTTAACAGCTCCGGCCAATCGGGCAAGGCGCGCGAGCTGGCTGACATCTTCCCGGATGAACAGGTGTTTGCGCCGGATCTGCCCTGGCAGCCGGAGCAGGCCATTGCACTGTTGAAACAGTTGATCGAGTCGCATCGCGATGAACCGGTATTGCTGATCGGTTCATCGCTGGGCGGCTATTATGCGCAGTATCTTGGGCAGCGTTTTTCACTACCTGTTGTGTTGATCAATCCGGCTCTGAAGCCTGTGCCGCTGTTGCTTGGCAGCGTGGGTGAACAACGCAATTATTATACGCAAGAAGTCTATCAGCTGACTGAAGAGGCCGTGCATTCACTGCAACCTTATGCCGTGGATGCGGCCAGCATGAAAAAGCCTGTGTTGGTGTTATTGGATAAGGGTGATGAGTTGATCGACTATCGGATTGCTCTGGATGCATATCAGGGCATCGGTATGGTAAAATGCTTTGATGGTGGCTCACACCGCTTTGATCATCTGGATGCTGCTCGGGATTTGTTGATGGAGCTCCATTCAGCTTCTTGAGTCTCGGACATTTATTCATAGGTATGAGCATGTTTGTCCATGCCGCTTTTTAACGTTTAGCCATGATAAAAAATGTACTCATTGTAGCGTTATTGTTTGTGAATGTGGCGATCAACTATGAAGCTGGGAAAAAAAATGATTGATCTGTTGTTTTATCCGCCGAAACTCATGCTGTGTTTTCCAAGGTAGCGAATACAGGTAAGGGGAGCGAAATCGTTGGCTCAATGAAGTGGCTAGTGAAGAACTGAGTCTGTTGAGCGCAATGGACGATATCCCCTCCGTTAGCGGCGTGGTTCTGGACGCTGAAGATAGCTAGGGCGTGTTATGCGCTATCCCTTGATGACGTTTCGCGTTGTGCCTCATCAGGTGTTACATCATCGGCTTCTGCATCATTTTTATCGTCGCTTTTGGTGCTGTCGGGCTGGTGTTTAAAGTGGATGAGGATGCCGATCATGCAGGAAATAAGGCCTAGAGTGAGAACAACGGTGGCTGAGGGCGGCAGGTCGAGGAAGTGGGCGCTGAGGGTGCCTATGAGGCTAGCCAGTGCCGCCAAGGCTGTGGCCTGCCAGATGGGGCCGTTGTGTCCGTGCCGCCAGACGGCCAGAGCGGGCATGACCAGATAAGCAAAAACCAACAAGACTCCGATGGCATGGATGGCGGGTACAATGATCAGGCTTAAGCCGGCTGCAAAACGTAAACGACCATGATAGGTGTTGCTGTGTGGCGTGAGCGCCAGTGCAAGGCCGATGGCTGAGAATGCGATAAGGATTCCAATACCTTCCCAGTTGATGGCCAGAATACTGCCGAACATCAGCCCCATCAATTGTCCTTCGCCATAAGGCAGGAGTGATAATAACACCATGCCGAGTGAGGCTGCAAAAGCATAGACAGCCCCCATGACTGCCTCTTTGGGCAATACGGTATCTTCATCCATCAAGGCCATTAAGGCGACAGCAATGGCGGTGGTGATGATCGCGATAAGTATGCCCGGCATTTGCAGCGCCATGCCGAGGGCATAACCGGTGGCTGCGACCTGAGCCAGTGCCAGATCCACAAAGACGATGCGCCGCTCCAGTACGCGTTGCCCAAGTACGGGTAGGCTGATGGCAATCACCAGCGTCGCTATTAATACAGTTAATAAAATCATAAGTTCCTCACTGGCTCCACCGGGCAATACGTTGCACCATTCTGTCAAACATGCCGATATATCCTTTCAAGCCATAACCTTCGACGGCATCGGGTAGCACCATGAAACGAATACCTGCGGCATCGGCCAAACGTCTGGCAACGGCTCGATTGTTATAGGGTTCGACCCAAATCAGTCGTACCTTTTTTTGTTTGATAGTATCAATCAAATGACTCAAGTGCCGGGTGGAGGGTTCAATGCCCGATTTCGGCTCGATAAAGCCAATCAACTCAATATGCATGGCTCGCATGAAATATACGTAGGTGTTGTGATAGGTGATGATGGGGCTGGTGTAGAGCTGCATATAATCGCGCCAGCGTGGTAGCTCTTTGGTCACGGCTTGGGCAAATGCAGCAGCTCTGAAGCGATAGCGCTCGGCATTAACCGGGTCGATTTCACCGAGTCGTACGGCTAAGGCCTGCGCAACATTGATACCCGATTCCGGGTCGAGCCACCAATATGGATTGGTTTCGGGTGACCATTGCTGCATCGCAGTGCTGGTCATGCCGCGCGGTACGCCAATCGCCTTAATGGCACCATCGCCACTAAAATAACCGCTCATGCCCGGTGCAATGTCGGCATTGTTGGAGAGGCGGATCAGGGTGGGTAACCAGGTGGACTCAAGCCCAAAGCCCACTGCAAACAGTAAATTAGCTTTGGATAGTGTTTGCACATGACTGGGGCGAGGAACCAGAATGTTGGGGTTTTGCCCGACACGCATCAATGATTCGACTTGAATATCAATGCCACCCACAGCTTCAGCAATCTGGGCTAGGCTGGGGGTGGTGGTAACGACAAACGGTTTGCTGATCGCATGTGCAGGTAACATGATCAATAGCAGCCATGCCGAGAGAGTGAGCATCGAACCGAAGCGCACTGCAAGCTTCACAATAATTTTTCCATTTGCACTATAACGTGCCAATTCGAAGTGCTACGTGTTTAACAACCATGCCAGATACCACCTGTGTGATGTTCTCATTGTTATTCATTATTTATGGTAAGCAGATTCAATGCCAATTGTTTCTTTGGAAGGGAAGGGGGAGATCCCGGGTGATCTAAAGCGGGAGTGTTATTGAATGTAATATCATGTTTAATGGCTTGACCAAGGCTGTATGATTGTTCGCTATTTTG
>CAZKHV010000189.1:0-2868 GCA_964552605.1 uncultured Zetaproteobacteria bacterium
TGGTCAAGCTGATTGATCGAGCCAGTAAGTTGCATGATAAAATGGTCGATTTTGTCAAAGCCTTTGAAGAAGTTGGTAGCCGCTTGAATCAGGCGCAGAATGCCTATGGAACGGCACTCGATCGTATCAAGTCCGGCCGTGGCAATGTGATCAGCCAAATTGCGACCTTATCCGTGTTGGCAGGGAAAACCAAAAAAGAACTGCCCAGCCACTTGCTTGAGGCGGCCGAAGTGCAAGAGAATTATGAGCAGGGAAGATGATGCTTGAGGCCGGTGGCGATGTTTAAGCGGTTCTTGGTTGTCTGCATTGGCAATATCTGCCGCTCTCCGTTGGCTGGAGCGATGCTGGCAAAAGGCTTGCCGCAGGTACAGGTGACTTCAGCCGGTTTAAGTGCGCTAGTGGGGAAACCTGCCGATGACAAAGTGCTACAGCTTGCAGATCGTTATGGTGTTGATTTGTCATCGCATCGTGCCAAACAGATCTCCGCTAAACTGCTGGAGGCGGCTGATTTAATTTTTGTCATGGATCAACAGCAACAACAGTTTTTAACGGAGCAGTATGCCCATCTGCATGGGCGTGTGCTTTTGCTCAGTCATTTTTCAGCCCCCGGTTTGAAGGGGGCAAGTGTCAACGACCCGTACAAACAGGATGAAGATGTGTTTATTGAATGTGCACGACAAATGGCATTGCATGTCGATGCGATTCATAAAACACTGTTTTCTTCCAAGCGCAGTTAATATCCCAGATTCGGTGCCAGCCAGCGTTCGGCTTCATCCATGTTCATGCCTTTGCGTTTGGCATAATCTTCGACTTGTTCTTTGTTGATTTTTCCAACTGTGAAATAGTGCGCTTGCGGGTTTGCAAAATAGAGGCCGGAAACAGCGGCGGTGGGTAGCATGGCAAAGGATTCGGTGATACTCATGCCAATGTTCTTCTCGACATCGAGCAGAGCCCATAAGGTACCTTTTTCGGTGTGTTCTGGGCAAGCAGGATAACCGGCCGCAGGACGAATACCCTGATATTTTTCGTTGATGACTTCCGCATTGCTCAGCGATTCATCAGCGGCATAAGCCCAATAATCCGAGCGCACATCTTTATGCAGCATTTCAGCCAGGGCTTCAGCCATGCGGTCAGCCAGCACTTTAATCATGATGGCGGTGTAATCATCTTGTTCGGCTTCAAAGGCTTTGGCTTTTTCTTCTGCACCAAAAATGCCTACTGCAAAAGCACCGATATAATCCTCAACACCGGATGCTTCTGAGGCGATAAAATCACTTAAGCAGAGATTCGGACGTGAATCCTTTTTATCCTGTTGCTGACGCACAAAGTGGAAACGGCTGCTTTCATCTGCTCCCTCTGCATTATTTGCATCATAAACGATCACACTGTCATCATCTGTTGATGCTGCTTTGAACAGACCAAACACAGCTTTGGCTGTAAACCATTTTTCACCAATGATTTTATCCAACCAACGCTGTGCTTCATCAAACAGTTTTTGGGCCTCTTTGCCTTTGTGTGGATCATTTAAAATACGCGGGTAAGCACCATTGAGTTCCCATGCACCAAAAAATGGTGTCCAGTCAATGTACTGGCGAATGTCGTTTAAGGAAATATCCTGCAATACCTGTACGCCGAGTTTCCTCGGAGCCGTGGCAAGCTCGGTGGTATTTAATACCGTTCGATTGGCACGGGCATCGGCCAGAGTGAGCCATTCGGTTTGTTTCTGGCGACCAAGATAGCGTTCGCGCACCGCCTCATATTCCTTGCGCGTAGCAGCTACAAAATCAGCTCTGTTTTTTTCTGAAATTAGATTTTGCGCCACACCAACCGCGCGCGATGCATCTTTCACCCAGATGATTGGTTCATCATATTCCGGAAAAATCTTCACTGCCGTATGGGCTTTTGATGTGGTTGCTCCACCGAGCATGATCGGTTTGGTGAAACCAAGGCGTTTCATTTCTTTGGCCAAATGCACCATTTCATCTAGGCTGGGGGTAATCAGGCCGGATAAACCGATGATATCCACATCATGTTTTTTGGCTTCGTCTAGAATCGTTGCCGCAGGCACCATTACACCGAGATCAATGACTTCAAAATTATTGCACTGCAACACCACGCCAACGATATTTTTACCAATATCGTGCACATCGCCTTTGACGGTTGCCATCAGGATTTTACCATTGGAGGCACTGGCACCATTTTTTGCCGCTTCAATATAAGGCATCAGATGCGCCACGGCTTTTTTCATGACACGGGCTGATTTTACCACTTGCGGCAAAAACATTTTTCCATCACCAAACAAGTCACCGACCACATTCATGCCATCCATTAAAGGGCCTTCGATGACTTCGATAGGGGTATCAAAGGTTAAACGTGCTTCTTCGGTGTCTTCAGTTACAAACGCATCAATGCCTTTGACCAAAGCATGTTCGAGGCGTTTGGCGACAGGCAGTTTGCGCCATTCATCGTCGGCCTTTTTGGCTTGGATGCCATCACCACGGTAATTATCGGCAATTTCCAACAGCCTGTCGGTGCTATCCTCGCGTCTGTTTTGCACTACATCTTCGACGGCTTCACGCAATTCTGCCGGTAAATCATCATAGACCGCCAGCTGTCCGGCATTGACGATGCCCATGTCCATGCCCTGTTTGATGGCATGGTACAAAAAGACCGAATGAATGGCTTCGCGCACTGGATTGTTGCCACGGAAGGAGAAGGAAACATTCGATACACCGCCGGAAATCATCGCATGCGGCAGGTTTTGTTTGATCCAGCCGGTAGCTTCAATGAAATCAACGGCATAGTTGTTGTGTTCTTCGATACCGGTGGCAATGGCGAAGATGTTGGGATCAAAAATAATATCTTCGG
>CAZKHV010000190.1:0-2859 GCA_964552605.1 uncultured Zetaproteobacteria bacterium
CGGTAAACGTTATGCTGCCAATTCATTTGTGAGCGATCAGCAATCGTAGCACTGGCATCCAGCCAAGTGGCATCGGGACGCAACAAACCGACACGAACAACCGGATCAGCGACCATACCACCCCATAACAATTCATGGTCATAGGCTAAGTGGGCTCGCAGCAAGCCGTATTTACCACCCCATTCATCATCCAGTTTCAAACGCAAACGGCTTAAATCTGTCGTTGCTTCCTGGCCTGAACTATTGCGGGTTTGAAACAACAGACTGCTAGCTTGGCCGGAAAACTCGAACGCGGATGCACTTTCACCCCAAAAGCCGACCAACAAGGCCACCGCAACAACGAGTCGCCTCACAGCGCTCCGCAGGATTCGATACGACCATCCTGCATCCGAACCAGCCTACGAGCAGAAGCAATCACGGCCGGATCATGCGAAGCAATCACAAAGGTCGTACCCTGTTGCTCATTAAGTCGGCGCATCAAGGCCATCAATGCTTCGCCGGTATGCGAATCCAAATTCGCCGTCGGTTCATCGGCCAACACCAGATCGGGATTCGATGCCAAAGCCCTCGCGACCGCCACCCGCTGCTGCTGACCACCGGACATTTGATCCGGCCTACGATGTTCAAAACCCTGCAAATCGACCTCAGCCAACCACGCATCGGCCAACTCAAAACGCTGTTTGCGAGCCATGCCCTGCAATTGCAATACATAAGCGACATTTTCCCGCGCGCTTAACACACGAATCAAATTGTACGATTGAAATACAAAACCCAGATGATTCAAACGAAACTTCGCCCGTTCGGAAGCGCTCATGGCCAACATATCATTGCCTGCGATGATAAGTTCTCCAGCATCCGGGCAATCAAGCCCGCCGAGCATATTCAATAGTGTCGTTTTACCCGATCCCGAACGTCCGGCCAACACCACATAGGCTCCGCGATCCACACTCAAATCGACACCACCCAGAGCCGCCACTCTCGTTTCACCACTATCATAATAACGTTTTAAGCCGCTAGCCGCGATCAACTGTTCAGGCATGTTTCCTCCCATTCGAGTTCCCTCATCAAAGTTCACGCAATGCCTTAGCAGGTTGCAAACGCGATGCTTTCCAGGCCGGAATCAAGCCAGCAATCATCGCCCCCACAATCGCCGCCCCCAATATGCGCACCACACTATCCCACTGCAGCAAGGGATGAATGATTGGATCCATGTACATAAATGAAAATGCAATCGCAAACTGCGACAAATCAATGCCATATTCACCGTACCACAGCGACAAACCACCACCGAGCGCAAAACCGAAAAAACCACCAATCAATACCAGAATCACCGTTTCATACACCACCATCGCAAACACCTGCGCCGGCGTTACACCGAGTGCCCCCATTAAGCCGAACTCGCGCACACGCTCATGCATGCTCATCAGCATCGTATTGAGCACTTCCACCAGCACTACGATAATCACAATCAACAACACCACCCAGGTATAGGCATCCGCAAAATCAGCCCATTGTTGAGCCATCGGATCAATATCGTTCCAGCGCAGAACCTCATAATGATTGTCCTTCACGCCCCCATCTCCCGCGCCATTCAAAGCCCCGTGCAAATCCGCTTTGAGACGATTTGCCAATGCACTCACCTGCTCAAAGCCAGTAGCACGAATCACGATATCCGTCACCGCATCCCCCAGCCCCAACCAATGCTGCGCTGTCGAAAGCGGCACAATCACAATCAAATCATCGACTGCCATCACGCCGGAATGCAACAAGCCCGACACCCTGAACACCTCCGATGCAATATCACCGCCCGGCACTGCCGCCATCAACACCAGTTTATCGCCCAGCCCGACATTCAAACGATCCGCCAGCACATCTCCCAACACTGCCCCGCGCTCATTCGCCGCCGTCAGCCATGTTCCGCTTGTGACAAAACTAGCCAAACGGCTGATCGCTTCCTCCTTGTCCGGTTCAACCCCATAAACCAATGCACCGGCATTCGAGCCGGCACTGGACGCTAGACCGGATACCCGCACCCGTTGCGTGATCGCCTTCACGGCCGAATTATGCTCTATTGCTGCAATCACCTGTGCCGGTTGTTCAATACGTTGCGAAAGCTTGCGGCTATCCTCAAAGCCTGCTGCATGAATTTGAATATGACCGGTCACCGTCAACGCGAAATTGGTTTTAATTTGCTGCATCCAGCCATCATTCATGGCCGAAAGAAAGGTTAGCGCGGCAATACCGACCGCCAATGCCAGCGCCGTCAGCGCCGTCCGCAACGGGTGTAGCCACAGGTTGCGCCAACCCAATTGCAGGTAGAGAGCGGAACTATCCACCGCAGCTATCCATCAAAGGGAAGCACCAAAACGACCTAAAATCAGACATGGTGCAATGCCTCAACCGGTTGCAGCCGTGCGGCTCGAATCGATGGCCAGATTGCAGCAACCATCGTCGCAGCCAATACCGCCAACACCGTATCCCACAAATGTTTGGCATCAATTTCAGTATGCACCACCGGATTGATATAAAAACGTGCCATTGAATCCATTTGACCAGAGAGATCAATGCCCACCGCATGAAAATAATACACCAGCGACAGCCCGGCCATGACACCAAAAATAATGCCCGCCACACCGAGCAACATCGACTCCAGCAGCACCATTCCAGCCATCTGCATGCGTCCACAGCCCAAAGCCATCATCACCCCGAACTCACGAATACGCTCCAGCATACTCATCAACACCGTATTCATAATACCCGCCGCAATTATCACCAACACAATCGACAGAAAGATATAATAAAAAGCATTTTCCAGTTCCACCCACTGCTTCATCATCGGATACATATCGTACCAGCGCA
>CAZKHV010000191.1:0-2859 GCA_964552605.1 uncultured Zetaproteobacteria bacterium
GATAGAAGAAACGTGCGCCTTCAGCCAGATCAATCAGGTTTTTGGAGCGTTCCTGCAAGGATGCGATGACCGGCTCCAGGTCAGGGCCATTGGATACATCGGTATTGAGCAGGCGGGTGACTTCCGCAACGAGATCAGCGGCCTTGGCCTGACGCAAGTATTGGCCGTTGAGCCAGTCGAGTTTCTGTTGATCAAAGCGCGCGGCGGCTTTGCCGACTTCGGTGAGATCGAACAATTCAATTAGCTGCTGACGTGAAAATATTTCTTCATCGCCGTGTGACCAGCCCAGACGCGCCAGATAATTGTTCACCGCATCGGGCAAATAGCCCTGTTCACGATATTCGGTGATGGCGACAGAGCCATGGCGCTTGGACATTTTAGCGCCGTCCGGGCCATGAATTAACGGAATGTGGGCGAATTGCGGCATGGGCAGGTTCAGTGCTTGATACAGTTGAATTTGGCGCGGGGTATTGTTGAGATGATCGGAGCCGCGCACGACATGTGAAATCTGCATGTCGGCATCATCGACGACAACGGCCAGATTGTAGGTGGGTGTGCCATCCGAGCGCAGTAGGATCAAATCATCGAGTTCGGTATTGGGGAAGGATACATGGCCAAGCACCAGATCATTGACGATGGTATCGCCTTCATCGGGTGAACGGAATCGAATCACATAGGGTTGATCATCCGGTTGATCGGCGCGGTGGCGGCAACGGCCATCGTACATTGGCTTTTGGCCAGCGGCGCGTTGGGCTTCGCGCATACTATCGAGCTCATCTTTGCTGCAATAACAGCGGTAAGCATCGCCTTGTTGGATTAACTGCTCTGCTGCCTGAATATGTTTATCCTGGCGGGAGGCTTGAAAGATAGGTTCACCATCCCAGTCCAATCCCAGCCATGAGAGGCCATCGAGGATCACTTCGGTGGCCTCATCGGTGGAACGTTCGCGATCGGTATCTTCAATGCGCAAGACAAATTCGCCACCATGATGGCGGGCATAGAGCCAGGCGAATAGGGCGGTGCGGGCACCACCGATGTGCAACATGCCGGTAGGTGAGGGTGCGAAACGGGTGCGAACAGTCATGATCTCTCCTGAGAGTGCTTGAATGAATAACAAACGGTTGAATGAAATGGCGGCGCAGCGTACTCTGAACGACGAATGATTTCACTATCGTTTTACAAACAGCACTTTGGCCTGGGACAGGGTGCCAGGAGTCACGTTGTAGGAAAGCGATATGGTTTTAGACCAATGCTGAATGGATGCGAATAATTCAGTCATGGAGGATCGAGTCATTGCGTAAATGTATTGAGATGAGCGGTTGATGTGATGCTGTTTTTGCAGCGCATTGGTATGGCGGCGGAGCGCTTGGCTTATGCGGTCGGCTTGTATCCGATGCTGATCGGCAAGGTGTTGAGTCGCTTGCACAAGCCACCCTGGTTTTTTGCTTTGATCATCCGGCAATGCGAAATGGTTGGGGTGCAATCGTTGCCGGTGGTGCTGTTGACGGCGGTGTTTACCGGCATGGTGATGGCCTTGCAATCGTGGGTGGCGTTTCATCGTTTCGGAGCGGAAAGCATGATTGCGACGGTGGTGTCGCTGTCCATTTTAAGAGAACTGGGCCCTGTGCTGGTGGGCTTGATGGTGGCCGGGCGAGTCGGGGCATCGTTTGCCGCTGAGCTTGGCACGATGCGCGTGTCGGAACAAATCGATGCACTGTGGACTTTATCGACAGACCCGGTGCGCTATTTGATTATGCCGCGTTTGATCGCGGTGATTTTGATGATGCCGTTGCTGGTCGTGTTGGCCGATGCGATTGGTATGCTCGGTGGTTATATGATCAGCGTACACATGCTGAATCAGAATCCACACACTTATATCTATAATTCGTATGATTATTTGCAGTTGATCGATCTCTATTCCGGCCTGCTCAAGGCGACGGTATTTGGCGCTATTATCGGTGTAGTGAGTTGTGCGGAAGGTTATTATTGCGATGGCGGTGCAGCTGGTGTGGGGCGAGCAACCACGCGGGCGGTGGTGATCAGTGCGATGAGTATTCTGATGGCCGATTACATACTCACTGCATGGATATTCCAATGAGAGCCATCAAACAGAACGCAGCCGCTGGATTTCTGGCATGAACGATGTGAGTAAAAAAACGGCCCCGAAAATCAGCCTGCGCCATGTGCATAAATCGTTGCAGGGACGCAAAATACTCGATGATATTTCCTTGGATATTATGCCCGGTGAATCGCATATAATTATTGGTTTGTCGGGCGCGGGAAAGAGTGTGTTGATCAAATGCATTCTTGGCCTGCTGAAACCCGATGCCGGTACCATTCTGGTCAATGGTGAAAACTGGTTGGAGTTATCGGTTGAACAACGCCTGAAACGGATGGCTTGCATTGGTATGTTGTTTCAGGGGGCGGCATTGTTTGATTCGATGCCGGTGTGGGAGAATGTCGCTTTTGTATTGCTGCGGCAGGGCATGGCAAACGATGAGGCGCGGCAACGGGCTGAGGAAATGTTGGAATGGGTGGGTTTATCGGGCATTGGCGATAAACTACCGGCGGAACTCTCCGGCGGCATGAAAAAACGGGTGGGGCTGGCGCGGGCTATTTGTCATCGGCCTGAAATTATTTTTTACGATGAACCCTTGGCAGGCCTTGATCCAGTCATGTCGGATGTGATTACCAAGCTCATCAAAGGCCTGCATGAGCGCATGAATGTCACTTCGCTAACCATTGCGCACAGTATGAAATTGGTTCACGAGTTCAGCGATCAGGTCAGTATGCTTTATGAGGGCAAAATTTATCAGCAGTTGTCGGAAAAGGCGCTGTGTGCGACAGAAGATCCATTGC
>CAZKHV010000192.1:0-2830 GCA_964552605.1 uncultured Zetaproteobacteria bacterium
GTTACCCGCGTGGCAATGGTTATGGTGTAAACATGATTGAGCCGGAAGCCTTGCCGATTGGACAAGCCGAAATACTGGAAGAAGGAACAGACGGGCTAGTCTTGGCTATCGGCTCGCGCGTTGCCGATGCCAGGCACGCTGTACAAACCTTGCGCCAGGAAGATCAACGCGCCTTAACTCTGCTTAATTTGCGTTTTATCAAACCCCTGGATGAAAACAGTATCTGCGCCCATTTGCAGACAGGTAAACCGCTGATTGTGATCGAAGAAGGTGTCAGTCGTGGCGGCATTGGCGAACAAATCGCAGCACTTGCCCTGCGTGCAGGCTGGAGTGGTGCGTTTATTCACATCGCCATGCCGGATGCTTTTCCTGCCCACGGCACACAGGCTGAAATTTTGCGTGATCTTGGCCTCGATGCGGCAGGCATTCTTAAACGCCTGCGTGATCACTGAGCAAGATTGGACTCCAGGCCTTAGCCACGATGAAAGCAAAAAAACTGCGTCTCGATCAACTGCTTGTGGCGCGTCAGCTTGCCCCCGACCGTGATAAAGCACAACGTTTGTGCATGGCTGGCTTGGTCTACGTCAATGGCCAGAAAGCTGATAAGGCAGGCACATCCTTTCGCAGCGATGTCGCGATTGAAGTGCGTGAAGTCTTAGCCTATGTCTCGCGTGGCGGCCTCAAACTGGAAAAGGCATTAACACACTTCGCCCTGCCAACCGAGGCTACTATTTGCCTCGATGTCGGCGCATCTACGGGTGGATTTACCGATGTATTATTACAAAACGGTGCAACCCGGGTCTATGCCGTTGATGTCGGACACGGCCAACTGCATTATAAACTGCAACACGATGAACGCGTTATCAATCTGGAAAAAACACATGTGCGACTATTAACCGCAGCGATCATTCCCGAAGCAGTTGATGCCTTAGTGATCGACACCTCGTTTATTTCACTGACGCGCGTTTTACCGTATGCATGGCCATTTGTAAAAAACGGTGGCTGGTGCGTGGCGTTAATTAAACCTCAATTTGAAATAGCTGCAAAACACCTGGATCGCGGTGTGGTGCGTGACGATGAGCATCGCCAAACGGCCATAAAAAAAGTGACCAGTATGGTCAACAACGAACTCGATGCTGCGACCATCATCGGCATCACCGAATCACCTATTCATGGTCCGAAAGGCAATGTCGAATATTTATTAGCTCTGCGCAACGACTAGCGCATATCCGTTCAGGAATGCTGTTCGAGATAATCCAACAGTGATTCGGCATTGGCCATTAACATTTGATAAACATGTTCAAAGCCATCTTCACCACCATAATAAGGATCGGGCACATCCGCCACCGCCTCTCCTGCCAAGACCTCAAACTGGCGCATCATCAACACACGCGAAGCATCAGCCCCCATCGACAATAACGCCTGATAATTAGCCTGATCCATGGCCACAAACCAATGCCAGCGCTTGATACCATGCGCTGTGATCTGCTGAGCGCTGTGGCCGCTCAACGTCAAACCGTGTTCGATAGCTTTGCTGGCAGAACGCCGATCAGCCGAGCCTCCAACATGCCAGTCTCCAGTACCTGCCGATTCAAAATGATAACAATTATTTTCCCGTTGAACGGCAACCGACTTCACCACCACTTCGGCCAAGGGAGAACGACATATATTGCCGAGACAGACAAACAGCACACGTGTTTTTTCATATTCAGGCCTGGGCATGACGCTCCGCCTGTGAGACTTGCAGATACACCGCTTCAGGATAAAGCGATGATTCTGCCAAATTCAACTTGCCCGCCGTATAAAACGACTGCACTTCAAGCGCCAAAGCAGCACTACGTTGCAGACGAAGCGATACACGAGTCCACTGTTTCATGGCTTGCGGTGGTTCAGCATGGCAGCAGAAAAAGCCCCCCGTCATGGATTCAACATCCTGCCAATTCAAACAAGCATCGGCCTGCACCGCATGATCAGCCTGATAGCAGCCCATAAACACTTCACCGGCTCTGGCATCTTCCATCACCCAGATCGATTCATCCGGCTCCATCTCTGCCTGTCGAGCCGTAATCGCCAATGAAGATAAGTGTAGAACGGGCAAGGCCAATGCACTGTTTATTCCAGCCAACGTCGCTGCGGCAATCCGCAACCCTGTAAATGAACCGGGTCCAGCCCCCAGAGCTAAACCATCCAATTGATGCCAGTTCAAGCCAGCTTGCGATAATACATCGTTCATCAATGGCACAATAACGGTGGAACGCATTTTCCCCTGTTGGGATGCGGCTGAGATGCTGCTGAAAAAACTACTCTCTCCCCGCTGCACACAAACGGCTATTTCTCCACAGGCCATATCCAAGGCCAAAACCGACGCCGAATCAGTCAAGGTAAGCTTTGAGAACACGTGTTAACTCTGCTCCATAGATATCATGATTCATGCCCAAGATCGCATTCGCAACCAAGAAGCCAGCTGGATTACCCGCATCAAAACGCTCTCCATCCAGCAGCACTCCATACACAGGTTCTTCTTTGGCCAGCAAGGCAATCGCATCGGTCAATTGAATCTCATTGCCTTTACCCGGCTTCACATCTCTTAACAATTCCATCAAACGAGGTGTGAAAACATAACGCCCGACAATAGCGAGATGCGAAGGCGCATCTTTAAGACTGGGTTTTTCGACCATATCAGTCAACCGCAGCAAACCACCCTCTTCGGCGACATAATCAACAATACCGTATTTGGACACCTGATCTTCCGGCACTTGCATCAAACCAAGCACCGAGTGACCGGTCTGCTCATAAACTTCACGCAATTGTTGCATGGCAGGCTTCGCTC
>CAZKHV010000193.1:0-2811 GCA_964552605.1 uncultured Zetaproteobacteria bacterium
TTTGATTGCAAGTGCAGGGAGCCTGAAAGCTGCACTTGGCCATGGATTTTAACAGGCAACGGCATATTTTTTTCCAACAGTTGCTGCAGGCTGGAAACATCCAGTGTGGCTAGAAGATCGCGCACAACAATCGTATCGTCTTGTTTGATGATCACTGCATTGGCATGTTGACCCTGCCACTGCATCTGAACTTGAACGCCGGGATGAAGGCTGAATAGGGATGACCAGGCCGGCGTTAGCTCCAATGTGTCCAGTATGATGGGATTGATGGAATCGGGCCGTTGTGCTGTTTGAATAGAAAGACGTTCAAGTTGCAGTGTGAAGCCATGGCGTTGCATCCGGTCATAGGAAATGGTGATGCCTTGTTGTTCGGCGTATTGTTTGATCTGTGTCTGGAGGAAGATCTCCGGCTGCCAGCGCAGGGCAATAAAAATAACACATGCAAGCATAAAGACGACAAATAGCTGCCTCCGGGATGCATGGCTGTGAGAAGCTTGGGGTGTCATCATTTTAACGCTTGTGGATCTTCGTTTAGCGAATATCAAAGTGAATGTTCTGCATGTTTGAGGCTCGTATCAGCTGCAGATCAAGAGTCGATGCACTTTTTAGTCTTGTATAAATCGTCATGGCCTGAGCTGCGCCAGTAATTTTTTCGCCATTAACAGCCATGATAATGTCACCATTCTTTAAGCCTGCTTGTGCATAAAGTGAGCCGGGTACAATATTGGATATGCTGAAGCCATTGATTTTACCATTGCTGAAATGAGGCTTGGCGAGCGCTTGTGATAATAGTGCGGGGATATTTTGCAACTGTTGTTGCAGGCGTTTTCGATTGATACGTTTGTTTAGGTTTTTGGCCGGTGCGCGCGTGTTTGTGGGCCTTGTGGCTGGCGCGGTGGATATCGCAACCGGTGGCATCAACCTCATGGCGGTGATTGGTTTGCCTTGTTCAAGCGATATGCGTTCCAGACGGCCATTGTGATCCACGACAATGGCATTCTCCTCTACGCTTTTGAGTGTTACGCCGGGCTGGATGTTGTCACCGATAAAAAACGCGCTTTGTTTGCCACCGGCTCGGATGGCGATAATGGCTGCGGAATGATCACCCGCCACAACTGTACCAAGCAGTTTTAGTTTCAGCATTGGCATGGCTACCGCTTTTACGGGTAGTGCTGCGGAAGCAATAGGTTTTGGTGTCAGAGGCGCTTGACCAAACAGTGTTACAGCAATCATGCTGTTTAAGCTGGGCAGGCTGCGAGCTACTGTCGTGGTTGTATTGATGGTGTTTGAGTGCTTGTTTTGCTGTTCTGGCAGTAACCACCCGACCACCATCCAGGCCAATAGAACCACTAAAACGAGTTCAC
This sequence comes from uncultured Zetaproteobacteria bacterium, assembly GCA_964552605.1. GTDB lineage: Bacteria > Pseudomonadota > Zetaproteobacteria > Mariprofundales > Mariprofundaceae > Mariprofundus. The sequence continues at coordinate 1,365 of CAZKHV010000193.1, forward strand.
TCAATAAGGGCAGTCGTTTTAATGCAGGTAATGTGTATGTCATCAGCCATCCTTCGTTGTTTTCTGCCTGTTTTCTATCGGATCGATGCACAACATTATCAAGCCAGCATGCATAAAGCGAATATCCCTCGTGGGGTTGTTAGATACGATGATGGTGCGTGATGGTTGTCCATGATGATAGCATTTTAATATTGCTTTATGGCGCTGTACACAGGGCATCGCTACACTGCCGACCTAATGACTAAGATAAAGCAATCCCACATACGTAACTTTTCTATTATTGCCCATATCGATCACGGCAAATCAACACTGGCTGATCGTCTGATTGAGGTGACGGGCACGTTATCCGAACGCGAGATGAAAACTGCCCAGGTGCTCGATTCGATGGAGCTGGAACAGGAGCGCGGCATTACCATCAAGTCGCAGACGGCGACCTTGAATTATACTGCCAGCGATGGTGAAACCTATCAATTGAATCTCATCGACACTCCCGGCCATGTTGATTTTACCTATGAAGTATCGCGCTCCTTGCAGGCCTGTGAAGGGGCATTGCTGATTGTGGATGCAGCTCAAGGGGTTGAAGCGCAGACCCTGGCCAATGTCTATCTGGCCATGGATAACGATCTGGAAATTATTCCGGTGATCAATAAAATTGACCTGCCGAACGCTGATATTGAAGAGGCTAAACGTCAGATTGAAGATGTGATTGGACTCGATGCATCGTATGCCATTCCGGTATCGGCCAAGACCGGCGTGGGTGTCAACGATGTGTTGGAAGCGATTGTGAAACATATACCGCCACCAGAGAATCATGATGATGAGCCGCTCAGGGCACTGGTGGTCGATTCGTGGTTTGATGCTTATGTGGGTGCGATGGCGCTGGTTCGAGTGGTGGATGGGGTGCTTAAAAAAGGGGATCGCATTCGTTTGATGTCGATGCCTACAGCAGCCAGTTATGAAGTGCAGGATGTGGGTTGTTTTGTGCCCATGCCGTTTTCTACGCCGCAGCTAGCTTCGGGTGCGGTGGGCTTTTTGACAGCAGGGATTAAGAATCTGGCCGATTTAAAAGTGGGTGATACAGTCACGACCTTGCGCAATGGAACGACGGATCCGTTACCCGGCTACCGTGAGCCCAAGGCGATGGTTTTTTCCGGTCTGTATCCGGTTGATTCGGCAGATTATAATGATTTGCGTGATTCACTGGAAAAACTGAACATGAATGATCCTGCTTTTACCTTTGAAGCGGAGAATTCAACGGCCTTGGGTTTGGGTTTTCGTTGCGGCTTTCTGGGCATGTTGCACATGGAGATTGTGCAGGAGCGCTTGGAGCGTGAATACGATCTCGATCTGATTACTACGGCACCGAGTGTTATTTATAGAATCCATAAATCCGATGGTGAGACGATTGAAATATCCAATCCGAGTGAATTTCCTGATCCGCAGGAGA
>CAZKHV010000194.1:0-2810 GCA_964552605.1 uncultured Zetaproteobacteria bacterium
ATATGCCATAACAAGACTAGGCTGGCTGTGACCGACATGATCAAGAGTACAATGGCTTGAGATAAAATAAAGGCTGCTTCAGCCGTATTGCTATCGTGTGCCAGCCAGACATAAAAGGATAAAATTAAGGTCGGGATGATGCCGGTAACGGCAAAGACCAGCCAGGGTCTGTGAGCCGATGAGGTGATATGTTTGTGGGCATGTTGATCATCGAGCACGCCGGTAAATAAACCGTATTGCGACAAATGCAAACGCAGCTGGGTGGCATAAACAATGGAATGAGTGACGGCAAGTGCGGGTGCTAAAATGCCGGAAGCAAAGCTGAAGTTCAGTGCTAGAGTGACAAACATCGGCCAGCTGATGGCGTGGTCGTTGAAGATGGCGACCGTGGGAATAATGATGATCAGATAAAGGGCAAAGAGCCAACCGGCAATCCAATAGGATTTTAATGCGCGCCAGGGGAATTGCGAAAGTACATTTTCATACAAGCTGCGTTGCTCGGCGGGTTCATTGCCCTGGTCGATGCATTGTTTAAGTGGCTGATAGGTCCACCATGCCGCAGCACTGAAAATCAATAAAAATACCAGTCCATCAATCAACGACAGCATGGCTGTAACACCCAGCTCTGGGGCATTACCATTTAAGCGCATCAGTCCTTGGCCAAGTAAAAAGATAAACAACAACGGCCACAAACAACGGAGATAATGCCAGAAATTTCTGTCCGTAGGATTCATTGCTGGACTCTATAATTGCTTGCCATGAAATAGAACCTTTCAGCGTCGAATATTCATAAAGCCGGCTTGATGGTGGCATTGTAATAATACTTAACACGCCAAGACAAAGGCATGGCGTTAAGGGGAGTGGGAGTATGTTGCAGCGAATGATATTGATTGGTGTGGTGGCGATGCTGTTGTGCAGCTTGCCGTCTGTATCACGGGCTGATGATGTGGCTAAACCCCTGAATCCAGAGGAACTTCAGGCCTTAAGGCAGCAGCTGTTTGGTGGGCTGGATCTCTCCCTTGGCGGTTATGTTCGTCTTGAAGGTACGAGCGAGCAGCGTTTTGATTTGGGTGCTACAGCGGCGGCTACAAACAGCTATTATGATCTGCGGGCATATCTGGAGAGTACGGTTGCTCGTGGTCCGGCGGCATTGCATCTTGATGTGGACGTTGCCGGTAATGATTTCTCCGATCCTGAAGGCGGTATTCTGGGTAATGGTCAGGATGCGACTGCAACGCCCGGTGGCCCTGCAGTGGTGCGTCAAAACGGTTTTGATTTGCGTGTTCGGCATTTGTATCTGAGTTATGATGGCTATGTGTCTGCGGCAGCCGGTCGCATGGCAGCAAAAGTCGGTAATGGGATTGTTATTAATACGATTCGTGATTCGGCCAAGTTGGCGAAAGTCTTCGGCTCGTTGAAACTGGTTGCTATTCTGGTCAAGGGCGGTGAAACGCAGCCGAATAATAATTTAAATGCTGCATCGGACAATGATCTGGATGCTTATGGAGGCCTGGCTGTTTATCATTTTGATGCCCACAATCGGGTGCAGTTTGCAGCCATGAAACAGGTGGATACAACATTCGATAACCGTTTACCTGAGAAGTTGTTATTTGATATCAATGGGGACTTTCAATCCGGTGCGTGGAATTACGCATTCGAAACGGCTTGGCTGGGTGGTTATACACCCCGTGGTGTGACTCTGGCTCGTCGTAAAAATAGTGCATGGATGGGGTATATGAAGGGGCAATATCATTTTGCGCGTGCCCGTTTGGGTCTGGCCTTGGGAATGGGCTCGGGAGAAAATCGAAAAAGTGGCAAACAACGTAACTTTCAAAGCTTTTTTATGAATGCTATCGGTTTTCATCTGGCCAATATTTATGGCAATGATATCTACAGTTACGATGCTTTTTTACCCGCCATCGGGTCAGGGCGGGATGGTAATAATGCCGGTGCCGGATTCGCCAATACAGGTTTTGTGCAGTTGTCGGCTCAGATTGCACCCTTTGCTGCTTTGCCGGATAGCACGTTGGAAACATCATTCACTTATCTACGCGCCACGCGCAGTCAAACGGTGGGTGAAGGAGTGCTACTTGGTAATTTGGATGGGTTTTCTGCTGCACCGGGCGTGTCGCAAAGCAGCCGTGATATCGGCTGGGAAGTCGATGTTAATCTGATGCATCCCTTGAACACGAATATGCGTACTTTTTTGCGTACAGCTTGGTTTGTGCCGGGGGCTATTTTCGGGTCGGCACGGCGTACAGCATTTAAATTACAGGGTGGGGTGGAATTCGTTTTTTGAGATTTCGTTCTTGAGTAATGCCTTTCACCGCAAGCCGGTTGCGGTGAAAGGCAGTCAATGTTGAATTCAGAACTTATGTGTATTGGGTTATTTGGAATCAGGTAGGGTGACTTTGTGTTTGAGCTTTTTCTCAACGGCTGCGAGTAATTCAGCCGCTTCGGCTTTGCGCCCCAGATCTGCCATTTCACGACCCGGACGATCTGGTGCTGCCATGGTGCGGATGAAATATTGACCGGCTTCTTCTCGTTTTCTGGTTTCTTCCCACAGGTAGGAGCCCATCCAGAAGTTCGCGCCCAAGCTGGTGGGATCGAGTTTAAGAGCGGTGTTTAAATGTTTAACGGCTTCATCTTCATCACCAAAACCAATTGGCCAGCCGGGTACCTGGTAATAAAGGCTGCCGAGGGTGGTGTGGATCGATGTTTCCAATTCCTTGTTCGGGTGCTCTTTGAGCGCTTCTTCCAGCAGTTCTTTGGCTTCGGTTACTTTGGATAAGGCTCCGCCCATGGCTCCG
>CAZKHV010000195.1:0-2797 GCA_964552605.1 uncultured Zetaproteobacteria bacterium
CTTGAATATTTCGATTTTACCTATGCTCTGCGGGACAATGAACGTGAACGCATTCCTACCCGTGGCCGGGTGGTGATTATTGCCAATCACCCCATTGGCACACTGGATGCGGCCATATTGATCAAGCTGATTGGTGAAGTGCGGCGCGATGTACTGACAGTGACGAATCAGGTGCTCAGCTCGATTAAACCGTTGTCGCCATTGCTGTTGCCAGTCGATAATTTGAACGGGCGCAGTAGCAAAGATCAACTCAAAGCGATGTACCAGCATCTGGAAAATGAAGGTGCTGTAATTATTTTTCCGGCTGGTGAGGTTTCTCGTATGGGACCTGCAGGCGTGCGTGATGGTCGCTGGCATAGTGGCTTTTTGCGTATCGCAACGGCAACACGCTCGGCTATTTTACCGATTCATATTGATGGCCGTAATTCATTGTTTTTTTATGCCCTGTCCTTCGTGTCCTACCCTTTGTCAACCATGTGGCTGGTGCGTGAAATGTTCAAACAGGCGCATCGTTCGGTTCATGTCAGTATCGGTAATCCCATTCCCTTTAGCAGTTATCAACAGACGCAATTGCCATTGAAAACCCGCATTAAACTGTTTCAGAAACACTTGTTTCGCATTGGCAAACAGAAAGAGGGGATGTTTGTTACCAAAACAGCCATTGCTCACCCGGAAGGGCGACAGCAATTGCGCAAAGAAATCCATGCCTGCGAATTGCTTGGTGAAACGCGTGATGGCAAGTCTATTTATGTGTTCGATTTTAATCCGGATTGCAGCATTATGCGTGAGATTGGTCGTTTGCGTGAAATCGCGTTTCGGGCTGTGGGTGAGGGCACGGGTAAACGTCGTGATGTCGATAGCTTTGATCGTTTTTGCCAGCAGATTATTTTATGGGATGAAACGGAGTTGGAGATTGTCGGAGCGTATCGTTTACGTGACACCCGAAACGGCGATGGAAATTCGCTTTATAGTGCGAGCTTGTTTGATTTGCAGCCGGACATGTCGGTCTATCTGGCGCAAGGCTTGGAGCTTGGACGCAGCTTTGTTCAGCCGCGTTATTGGGGTAAACGCAGTCTGGATTATTTATGGTTCGGTATCGGGGCGTATTTGCGCCAACATGGCGATGTGCGTTATTTGTTTGGCCCTGTGAGTATTAGTGCCAGCTACCCTGCTGCTGCACGCGATATGCTGGTGTATTATTACAGCCATTATTTTGCCTCACCGGTTCATGGCGCTACAGCTAAATTGCCGTATCGCTTGGATGCAACGGCGCAGCAGCAGATGCAGGACACCTTCAAGGGTGACGATAGAAAAACGGATTATGTCACGCTGAAAAGCCATTTGGGGCATCTCGGTTGCAATGTGCCAACCTTATTCAAGCAGTACAGTGAATTGTGTGAAAGCGGTGGTGTGGTCTTTTTTGATTTTAATATTGATCCCGATTTCGCTGATTGTGTGGACGGTCTGGTGATGCTGGATGTCGAGAAATTAAAAAGCTCCAAACGCACACGTTATATCGGCAACGACAGAGCCACTTGCAAAAGTCTGAGTGGATAAGATGCAATCCCACTTTGAGTGGGTTTTCAGGATGGATTGAGAGGCATGGTTGTTCCATGGCTCGAAAATTCAGCTTGGAAATACGCCAAAGTGGGGAAGCAGATTGCCGCTCACGACTTTTGCAAGTGGCTCGACAGTTAAGGGTGTTTCAGGGTATCCGTGCAAAGCATGGCTGAGTTGGTAAGCGTGTGTTGCCCTCCTGGCCGGTTAAATTGATCGATCGATTTTATCAATTAATTTGATCGATCAAATCGAAGCATTCAAACGGGGTCGATCAAACAGGGTCGATCAAATGCTCTCGCGGGTTTTGTGGAAAATAATGTCCGGCCATTGTTCTTCGGTGTAACTCAGTTTCCATGCGCTGGGAGCCAGGTAAGCGAGGAAGCCATCGGCATCTTCGGATAGGCTGGATTCAAACAAGCGGCGGAATTCGCTCATCTTTTTATCATCATCGCAGCTAACCCAGCGGGCGATCTGGAAATCGGTGGCGACATAATCGGCATCGACTTTGTATTCGGCATTGAGCCGGGCAACGGTGACATCAAACTGCAATACACCCACTGCGCCGAGAATATAATCGCCACCAAGCAGGGTTTTAAATACTTGCACGGCTCCTTCTTCGGAGAGTTGCACCAGCCCTTTGTGCAGCTGCTTGCGTTTCATCGGGTCTTTCAAGCGGATGCGGCGGAACAATTCGGGGGCAAAGTTGGGGATGCCTGTGAATTTCAATGCTTCTTTGCTGGTGAATGTATCACCAATTTTGATGGTGCCGTGGTTGTGGATGCCGATGATATCGCCCGCATAAGCTTCTTCGACATGGGCGCGATCCTGCGCCATGAAGATGGTGGCATTGGGAATCTTCACATCCTTGCCGAGGCGGTGGTGGCGCACACTCATGCCGCGTTTAAATTGACCGGAACAGATGCGGAAAAAAGCAATGCGATCACGGTGGGCGGGGTCCATATTGGCTTGAATCTTGAAACAAAATGCCGAGAAATCTTTTTCATTGGGGTGGACAGTGCGCTCCATTGCATCGCGTGGGCCGGGGGCTGGCGAGAGTTCCACAAAAGCATCGAGCAATTCTTTGACACCAAAATTGTTGACTGCCGAACCGAAAAACACAGGTGTTTGTGAGCCGATCAAAAATTGATCCAGATCGAAGGGATTGGCAGCACCTTCGAGCAATTCAATATCATCACGTAGCTCGGCTGCTTGTGAACCGAGCAATTCATCTACGCGC
>CAZKHV010000196.1:0-2779 GCA_964552605.1 uncultured Zetaproteobacteria bacterium
ACACTGCATTCAACTCATCCTGCGCCACAAGGCTAACAATAGTCACCGGCAAACGACGCTGTCGCAAATAATATGCCGCAGCAAAACCATCACCACCATTGTTACCACCACCGGCAACAATCACGATACGTCCATAATCCGGCATCTGTTCAAGAACCGCTGCCGCGAGCGCTTTGCCAGCTCGATCCATCAAGCTGGAAGCCGATACTCCCGATGCAATCGTATGTTGATCAGCCCAGCGCATTTGAGCTGCAGTTAAAATTCGTGTTTCAGTCATGCTCCCCCCTCCCTTACAACTCTCCAACGGGCCAACTCTCCAACGCGTGCCAGTAAACTATTGCCTTTCTTGCCCGTCCCTTTTCAGTGAAGACTTCAACGCCCTTTTTTGCAAAAAGATGATCAACAATACAGCACCAATAGTATCTGCCAGCCAATCGAACACACTGGCATCACGTCCGGCAATAAAGGACTGATGCCATTCATCCGACACTCCATACAAGGAACAAAACACAATGCCTGCAATAGCCAATAAATGCCAGCCCGCTAATCCATAACGTAGCATCCATGCCCTGCCCGCCTGCCAGAATAAAAATGCCAGGACAGCATAAGCAGAGGCATGAATCAGCTTATCCTGCATCGCAAACACAAAGGGCACAGGCAACGTGGATTGGTCGGATAAATAATAAATCAGCCCGCAATACGCGACCAATGCAGTAGTCCAGATATAATGCAACATGGCCGTCACCCCTCACCCGTTTCAGCCACGGCAAATGCCATTGCCACACCATCATCGTCAGTCAATGAAAGATGAACATGCTGAATATGCAATTCAGCTGCGCGTGTTAATGCCCCCTCATGCAGGCTAACCACCGGCTTGCCCGAAGGCTGATGAATCGTTTCAATCGATTTCAACGAGACGCCTTGTCGGAAGCCAGTCCCCAAGGCTTTGGCAACCGCTTCTTTGGCTGCAAACAACATCGCCAAACGTCTGGCTGGATTACCTTTGGCGCGCGCCTGAGCAAGCTCAGTTTCGCAATACACGCGCTGCACAAAGCGATCACCATGGCGCTTTAACGCGGTCTCGATTCGCGCAATGGCAATCCGATCCACCCCAATGCCTGCAATCAAGACTGCATCACCGCACGGAAATCGATCACCGCCTGCCTTAATCCTTTAAACAGCGCATCGGCCACAATGGCGTGACCAATGTTCAACTCTTCGACTTCTGGAATGGAACACACGGCAGGTGTATTCGCCACCGTCAGCCCATGACCGGCATGCACCATCAAACCCATATCTGCAGCCAACTTTGCCCCATCGCGAAGCGCCGCCAACTCCGCAGCCTGTGCCGCCCCACTCAAATTCGCATAATGGCCGGTATGCAATTCAATCACCGGCGCGCCAATCGCACGGCTGGCTTTGATCTGGGCATCAATCGGATCAATAAACATTGATACCCGCACACCCGCAGCCGACAATCGCGCCACAACTTCAGTCAATCGGGCTTGATGAGCCACCACATCCAAGCCACCTTCCGTCGTCAACTCCTCACGTTTTTCCGGCACCAGACAACAGGCGGCCGGTTTTAAGCGTTCACAAATGGCCACCATTTCATCGCTCGCCCCCATTTCCATATTCAAATGCAAGCCATCCATCGCAGCTAATCGCTCAATATCATGATCCTGAATATGCCGCCTATCTTCGCGCAAATGCGCTGTAATACTGCCAGCACCCGCCGCCAGACAAATCGGCACTGCATCGAGCGGATCGGGATAAGATGTACCCCGCGCCTGCCGAATCGTAGCAATGTGATCAATATTTACACCTAGATTTATCATGTTTTCTATCCTTTAAAACTATCTGTTGCTTTGATATCGTGTTGCCTTAACACCATAGCAATCATTTTCTGCCATGTATCCGCATCGTTCCCACTTAAACGAATCGACTGGCCGGACAGCAGCGCAACAATCGATTTACGCAAGCCGGCCGAAATACGCATGCCCTTGCCGCAGCCATCACACACCAGCTGTGCATGATGCCAGAACATAGCGTCACCCACCTCCGCACCACAATGCCAGCAGTGCGATAAATTACCCAGCCAACCGCTCACATCAAGCAAATACCACACCGATGCTAACAGGCCCTGCGATTGCCCCCGGTCAGCAAGCAGAGCCAGTGCTGTTTCCGTTTCCTCAAAACCGTGCGGATCACCCTCCTGAAACAAGCGCGATGCAATGGCCAGCAACTCCAATCCCTGCAATGCAAGCGATGACTCCAACAGACTCTGGCCACGCTGAACATCAACAAGCGTCCCCATGCCGGTGCGCCCTGGCCGCCAGCTAAGCTGCAAGGCATATAACGGTTCCAAGCTCGCTCGAAATGCACTTTTTGGCCGCCGTGCTCCACGCACCATCAATACAATACGACCATGTTCTTTGCTTAAAAAATGACAAATAAGCGACGTATCGCTGTAAGGAATCCGCCGGAGTAATAGTGCTCCATCCGATATTTCAGCCACTGATGATACTCATGGAGAACAAGATAGTTGCATAACGATAATAGTTAGAGCTTGGCAAAAAATGTATCCGAACATTCCCACGACTGTGTTAAACGAACATGCATATCTATCCCCTTCAAACCCAACACATAAAGATAAAAGAAATACGATAAACGAAATACAATGTTATCTCATCCGCTCAAACCAAGCGAACTCATTGAATAAGCTATTCATACCTCAAGGCTTCGGCAGGCGGCACACTGGCTGCACGCCAGGCTGGGT
>CAZKHV010000197.1:0-2774 GCA_964552605.1 uncultured Zetaproteobacteria bacterium
ATATTATGTTACCCTTGATGGCCGCCTGCAGTGTGGCCACCATGATCACACGCTCATTCAGCCACACCTCCGTATTTACCGAGGTATTGGAGGAGCGCGGCATTGATGCCGACTGGGGGCTGGAGCAATCATGGATGCGATCGGTATCGATTGAAAAAATACCCTGGTTGGCTATTCCGCGTGTTTCCGAACATGCCCGTTTGCAGGAATTAAAACAGGTATATACCGGCTCCGGCAAAGGCTGTGTCCAAATTATCGATGATGATGGTTTGATGGTCGGCATTGTCACCTTTGCCGATTTGCAAAAATGGCTGATCGATCCCACCCTCGATCAGATTGTCGTGGCCAGTGAAGTGGCCAACCGACAGGTGCAGGTGATCTCTGAAAACGATACCTTGCTCGATGCCATCAATATACTCGACCACGAAGAATTCGAGCAAATGCCGGTTGTTGCAGCCGATAATCCCCGTAGGGTACTCGGCATGTTATCGCGTAATGCCATTTTCTCGACCTACCATAAGATGATCGTCAAACACGGTGAAGGCGGTAATAACTGATATGCATGGACAGCTTCCATGTTAAATCCAGCCCAGCAACAAGCAGTCCAGGCAGGCGATGGGCCGCAATTGATTCTCGCCGGTGCAGGATCGGGAAAAACACGTACTATTGTGCATCGCATCGGCCATTTGATTGCCACATCCGGCATCGCTCCACATCGAATCCTGGCCGTTTCATTTACCAACAAATCGGCTGCCGAACTGAAATCCCGCCTGAGCGATTTGATTGGTGATGGTGGGGGCGGTGTAGCCTCCGGTACATTCCATGCCATTTCGCTGCGTTTTTTACGCCGCTATGCCGATGCACTAGCCTACCCGCGTAGCTTTCAGATTATCGATAGCGATGATCAAAAAGCATTAATCAAACGCATTTTAAAAGCCCGCAATATTGCCAGTGACCGTTTGCACCCCTCCTATTTACTCAACTGGATCGAGCATTGCAAACATGCTGGCCTGTGTCCGGAAGATACACCCGAACATGGCTGGAATGGCATCAATATGGTTGATCTGTATGCCAACTACCAAGCCGAACTCAAACGCCATGAACGCATGGACTTTTCCGACCTTATTTTAAATGTCGTTGTGTTGATGCGCCATCATCCGGACATTGCTATTGCATTAAAAGCCCGTTTCGATCATGTGTTGGTCGATGAATATCAGGATACCAACCCCATCCAGCATGAATGGCTGATGCATTTATGCAGCGAACATCACAACCTGACCGTGGTCGGTGATGATGATCAAAGCATTTACGGCTGGCGCGGTGCAGATGTGCGTCACATTCTTGATTTTGAACAGTTATGGAATGGTGCAACGCTGCACCGTTTGCAGCAAAACTATCGCTCCAGCGGAGCTATTCTTGAGCTCGCCAATGCCGTAATTTGTGAGAATACCGACCGTCACGAAAAAGTCCTGCAAGCCACCAAAGCGGCCGGTGACAAACCTAGCTGGAAAGTATGCAACGATGAATACGACGAAGCACGGCGCATCATGCATCAAGTCGAAGATTGGCAATCCCACGGTTATAAAAATTCAGAAATCGCCATCCTCTACCGCTCCAACCGCCAGTCCCTGCCACTGGAGCAAGTCTTTCGCGAAGCCAACATCCCCTATCGCATTATTGGTGGCTTGGGCTTTTTTGAACGTTTGGAGATCAAGGATGCACTTGCATTCTGGGCTCTGCTCAACCGCTGTGGTGATAGCCTGCAACTGATGCGTATTTGCAACAAACCCAAACGCGGATTGGGCAATGTCGGTCAGGAACAAGTCACCAGCCAACTGGCAGCATCCGGTATGCGTGCCTACGACTGGCTCGACCTTTTGGCCACCGGACAAGCAGAAGGCGCGGCTAAAAAACTAGTTCCATTGGCGAAACTGCTGCTTGAAATACGGGCTGAAAGTGAATCGCTGGCGGATCGGGGACTGAACAGCATTTTACAAGCCAGCGGATATCTCGATAGTCTCAATGCTATGGGTGAAATCGAGGCTGGCGCACGCATTGATAATGTGCGCACCTTGCAAGACTATATTGAGCTATCACTCGCCCAGAATATCAGCCCCATCGAATTCATGGATCGTGCCGCATTATTGCAAAGCAGCGAAGCCATCAACGAACAGAATCAAGAGCATGAAACAGAGATCGATGCTGTTGGCATGATGAGCCTACACCGCGCCAAAGGTTTGGAGTTTGATTGTGTTGTATTGCCCGGTGTTGAAGAAGGCTTATTGCCGCATCAGCGTTCACTCGATGAAGGTGATGCAGGCATCGCTGAAGAACGACGTTTGCTTTATGTCGGCATTACCCGTGCCCGCGATCATGTGCTGCTCACATCGGCGCGTGTACGCCGCTTTTACGGCGAAATGCATTATCCCCAACCCAGCCGTTTTATCAAAAACCTGCCCCAAACCATCCTGCTGCATCACGATAGTCTTGGCATTGCGAATTCTGCCCAGCCAGCCATCAACAGCCCCATTGGCGAAAACAGCAGTGCAAATACCATGACAGTTGGCAGCAATGTCTCGCACCCCAGCTTTGGTGAAGGGGTCATCCTCGCCATGGAAGGGGCTGGTGATGCCACCCGCGTAAGCATTCAATTTCGCCGTTTCGGCACCAAACGATTGATGTTAAAGTATGCCGCGCTACAAAGCTTATAACTGTAACCCATTCAGGAGATCCCATGTCTGTTAAAATCTACCATAACCCTCGCTGCTCCAAAT
>CAZKHV010000198.1:0-2771 GCA_964552605.1 uncultured Zetaproteobacteria bacterium
CAAAATAACTTATCTCTTTTTCTTTTTCAGCCATGCCAATCTTGCTGCCGTCATCGATAACTCCGCTTCAGCTTTGGCATAATCGATATCACCCTGTTTGGTCTCAACTGCTTCTTTGGCGATACGTTCCGCTTCAATTGCTGCCGCTTCATCAATATCACCTGCACGTTCGGCCGAATCCGACAAAACAGTAATCATCCCAGGTTGAACTTCAATAAAACCACCGGAAACAAATACCTCATCCACTTCCTCACCATTGGTGATACGCAATTCTCCCGTGGTCAGTGCTGCCAGTAACGGGCTGTGTTTGGGATAAATACCGAGTTCGCCAGCCGCTCCAGGAGCAACCAGAAATTCAGCATCACCGCGATAAACTTCGCGCTCTGCTGTCGCAACCAATACTTGCATCGTGGCTGCCATTAGCCTTTCGCCGCCATTTTCTCGCCCTTAGCAACAGCACCAGCAATATCACCAACCATGTAAAAAGCCTGTTCAGGCAAGTGATCGTATTCGCCAGCCAGTAAGCCTTTGAAGCCCTTGATGGTTTCTTCTTTCTTGGCATATACACCTGGAGAACCGGTAAATACTTCAGCCACATGGAACGGCTGCGACAAGAAACGCTGAATCTTACGCGCACGTTGAACTGTCAACTTATCTTCATCAGAGAGTTCATCCATACCGAGAATAGCGATGATATCCTGCAATTCTTTATAACGCTGCAAGGTCTGCTTCACGCCCTGAGCCACTTCATAATGCTCAATGCCGATGATCTTCGGATCCAACTGACGTGAAGTGGAATCCAACGGATCAACTGCAGGGTAAATACCCAACTCAGCAATCTGACGCGATAATACAATGGTTGAATCCAAATGCGCAAACGTGGTTGCAGGAGCTGGATCGGTCAAATCATCCGCAGGCACATAAACGGCCTGAACAGAAGTAATGGAGCCAGTTTTGGTAGAAGCAATACGTTCCTGCAAACGACCCATTTCTTCAGCCAGATTTGGCTGATAACCCACCGCTGAAGGCATACGACCCAATAGCGCAGAGACTTCAACACCGGCCAATGAATAACGATAGATGTTATCAATAAAGATCAATACATCACGGCCTTCATCACGGAAATATTCCGCCATCGTCAAACCAGTCAACGCAACACGCAGACGGTTACCTGGAGGTTCATTCATCTGACCGTAAACCAGTGCCACTTTGTCCAAGACATTGGATTCTTTCATTTCATAATAGAAATCGTTGCCTTCACGGGTACGTTCACCCACACCGGCAAATACTGACAAACCACCATGTGCTTTGGCGATATTATTAATCAATTCCATCATGTTTACGGTCTTACCAACACCAGCACCACCGAACAGGCCAACTTTACCACCCTTAGCGATTGGTGCGATCAGATCGATAACCTTAATACCTGTCTCCAGAATATCGGAAGCTGGAGAAAGCTCATCAAATTTAGGAGCTTCACGATGGATACCCCAACGGGTTTCTGAAGGCACATCAACACCTTCGAAATCGATACCTTCGCCGAGTACGTTCATGATACGACCCAGAGTCGCTTCACCAACAGGTACCTGAATCGATGCACCGGTGTCACTAACTGACATGCCGCGCTTCAAGCCATCGGTGGTACCCATAGCAATCGCACGCACTGTATTGTTGCCGACATGCTGCTGAACCTCGAGTGTCAACTTCGGCTCCGTCATCACCAATGCATTATAAATGCTTGGCAAATCACCTGCGTCAAAACGAACGTCCACAACCGGACCGATCACTTGAATAATGCTACCTGTACTCATGTTATGACCTCTCTTTAAATCTAAAAAACGTATTAACCAGCCGCAGCTGCACCGGCACAAATCTCTGCCAGCTCCTGCGTGATGGCGGCCTGGCGGGCCTTGTTGTATGTAATGCTAAGATCCTTGACGATATCCTTGGCGTTATCGGTTGCAGCTTTCATAGCTACCATGCGAGCAGATTGTTCGCATGCCTTGTTTTCCAACATGGCTTGATAAACCAATGATTCAACATAACGGCGCAACACACCTTCCAAAACAATCTTGGCATCCGGTTCGTACAAATAATCCCAATAACCGGACTCTTCACTTTTTTCTGGCACTGGACATGGAATCAACTGCATGGTCGTAGGTGACTGTGTCATGGTATTCACAAACTCAGAATAAACCAGATGCACTTCATCAATGCCACCGGATTTGAATTTCTCAATGGCCACGGTGATCACACCAAGAATGTCTGACAATTCAGGGCTATCCGGAATGTTTTCTGCCACGCCTTCCACATTGGCACCGATGCGACGCATAAATGAGCCGGCACGACGGCCAATGGTGAACACATCAATCTCAACAGTCTGTTTTTTCATCAGACCCATTGCAGCTTTCAATGCGTTGGTATTCAAACCACCGCACAGACCTTTATCGGTAGTAATAACAATGATGCCTACTTTCTTGACTTCATCGCGTGCCACTAGAAATGGATGTTGGAACTCAGGGTGAGCTCCCATCAGATGACCCACCACACGTTTGATACCTTCAGCATAAGAGCGCGCTTCAACCACGCGAGCCTGTGCTTTACGCATTTTCGATGCGGCAACCATTTCCATCGCCTTGGTAATTTTACCAGTGTTCTGGATTGCCTTGATCTGGGTGCGAATTTCCTTAGCTGATGCCATGATTAATTCCTATAGGACCGAATCAATACGTGCCAGTTGATTTAAAGTCAGCAATAGCATTCTGCAAACC
>CAZKHV010000199.1:0-2762 GCA_964552605.1 uncultured Zetaproteobacteria bacterium
GCTGTGTTAGCCCATAAAATATCCAATACGATGGACTGCACATTAGTCATGGATGCTTCTATGATGGCTCGCTTAAAAGAGCTTGAAGCTGAGAACAGCCGTTTGAAACGGATGTATGCTGAAGAACGGTTAAAATATGACCTTGTGCAGGAAGCATTAACAAAAAAGTGGTAAAGCCTTCTGCACGCCGTGAATTGGCAAAGAAGGCGGTTACATTCAAAGGTGCGAGTATTCGTTTAGCATGTAATGCATTTGCGATTAGCCAAACCTGTTACAGGTACGAGTCGAAGCTTCAACCTGAAAATGAAATCATTGCCGATTGGTTGGTTCGACTAACGCAGAATCAAGTAAACTGGGGATTTGGCTTGTGCTTTCTATATTTGCGCAACGTTAAGGGCTATGGCTGGAATCATAAGCGTGTGTACCGTATCTACAGGGAGCTTGAGCTTAACTTACGCATCAGACCAAGGAAACGATTGAAACGGGACAAACCTGATGCTTTAGCTGTGCCAGAAGCCATCAATGAATGTTGGTCGATGGATTTCATGCATGATCAGCTTGGGGATGGGCGGAGTTATCGCTTGTTTAATGTGATTGACGACTTTAATCGTGAAGGATTAACCATTGAAGCTGACTTTTCATTGCCTGCACCTCGTGTGATTCGCGCTCTGGATCAGATCATTGAATGGCGAGGTAAACCCAAGCGTATTCGAAGTGACAATGGACCTGAATATATCAGCCACCTACTTAAAAACTGGGCTGAAAAGAACGATATTATTCTGGACTTTATTCAGCCAGGGAACCCACAGCAGAATGCTTATGTAGAACGCTATAATCGCACAGTGCGATATGATTGCTTATCGCAATATATCTTCAGAAGCATCAACCAAGTTCAAGAGCATGCAACACGCTGGTTATGGACGTACAACAATGACAGACCTAACATGGCCATTGGCGGTATAACTCCAATTCAAAAGTTGGCGTTAGCTGCTTGAAAACCTTCTACTTTTAACCGATGTTATTAATGGGGGGATTACCGAGGCTCCCCATTCTTGAATAGGTGTAACTGAGGTGTATCTGACACCCTGGCTGGTGATGGATAAGTGCCTTAGGTATCAGGCTTGACTACTACACATTATAGTTTGCGGATTAGGTGACGTATTGTTAACTGTGAATGTTACTTTAATGAGATTACCCTACCACCACGGCTTCTGAATCAGCGGGTTCAGGCCATTTGAGGAACAATTATACTATTTATTAATCATTATATTGACTTTATAGATTAATATATCCAAGCTTATTCATCATGATATGGAATTGGCAACAGAAAAACTGGCCTCATTTTGAGTATGACTCATCTGCATTGCAGGAGTTTGAAGATACTTTTATAAAAGAATCAGCCAAACTTATTGGTGCATCGGATATTGTCACAGAAGAGCAGCGGCAAAGGTTCGCCATCGATTTGATGAGTGAAGAAGCTCTGAAAAGCTCGCGCATTGAGGGCGAGATGTTGAACCGAGATAGTGTTGCATCATCTCTGCTGCGACAGTTTGGGTTTGCTTTGGATGATAAGATTATTCAGGCGAATGATAAAGAGCGAGGGGTTGCCGCTGTTATGCTGGATAACTACCGCTCATATGATAAGCCGTTAACACATGAGCGTTTATTTACGTGGCATCCGTGCATCGTTACCCAATCGTTGTTGGTCAGGGATATTGGCATTTATCGCACTGGATCTGAGCCGATGCGGGTTGTATCGGGATATGAAGGTCATGAGAGAGTTCACTATGAAGCACCGCCTTCAGATCGTGTGCCTGCCGAAATGGATGCATATATCACATGGTTCAATGATACCGCACCGAATGGTTTGAACCCGCTTCCTGCACTGATTCGTACCGGCATTGCACATATATACTTTGAGGCGATTCACCCCTTTGATGATGGCAATGGCAGAATTGGCCGCGCCTTAAGTGAAAAGGCTCTGGCACAGTCACTGGGAAAACCAGGTCTTTTTGCGCTTTCACATGTCATTGAAAAAAACAGGTCTGAATATTATAAGCAATTGGAAATGAATCAGAAAAAACTATCGATTGATAGTTGGCTTTGTTATTTTGCCAAAACCACATTGGATGCGACTGCACACTCACAGAGGTTGGTCAGATTTATTGTGGAGAAAACTCGGCTGTTTGATCGTGTTCGTGACAAGATCAATGCCCGTCAGGAAAAGGCTTTACGGCGCATGTTTGCGGAAGGCATGGATGGTTTTGAAGGTGGTATGTCCGCAAAGAATTATATGAAAATCACAGGAGCTCCAATTGCGACAACCACCCGAGACCTTCAGTCATTGGTCGAAATGGGAGCTATGCTAAGGACTGGTCGACTTAAGGGTACACGATACTGGCTCAACCTTGGTGAAGCGTTTGATAACCTTAGGTATGAACACCTGGAAATGACAACAAAGGGGGCGCGATGAAGCATAAGAAACGATTGTGTCCAAGGTGTGGAGATAGCACGCTTACTGAAACAATGCGAAGTCTAATATGGTTGGATCGGTGTGAGCGTTGCAATGTTTTTCCTGATTACGCATTAATTGCAGCCAAAAGGTTCCAATTCGTGTATACTAATGATGTGACTTCAAATGGAGGTAACATTATGAAAAACAAGGTGCAATTCCAGCAAGGTTATAGCTTACCAAAATTCATGAAAGAGTACGGCACAGTACGGCACAGTACGGCACAGTACGGCACAGTAGAGCAATGTCG
>CAZKHV010000200.1:0-2761 GCA_964552605.1 uncultured Zetaproteobacteria bacterium
GGCAGCGATCAAAATCACCGCATTTGGAACCTAGACACTGATCGCCTGTAGCTGTGACCATCGAACCAATACCTTTGGCAAACACATCAAAGGGTAGAGCTGCCAAATCACCATCCTTGGTTTTTTGTGACCACTCCAACACTTTTAACATCGATTTTTTTGCCCACATTTCCAATTGAGGGCTGGCAATAAAACGACTCAATCGTTGCGGACAAAGATAATTGCTGCGCCCTTTTAGCAAAGCCACACGCCGTTTGGCCCCCAATACTTTCTGCACCGCTGGTAAATCACGATGCACCAATTGATCCTGCAAAGCACGGGTATGGGTCGAGATAAGAATTTTATGATTCGAACGCAGTGCCGGAATCAAATAGGCCAGTGTTTTCCCTGTGCCCGTTTCCGCCTCTGCCAACAGCACCGAGCCCGCCTCAAATGCTGTGGCGATTTCCTCGGCCAGTTTCACCTGTTCATCGCGCCTTGCATAACCGGGTAAATCAGTACTTAGGGCCGAACCATCTGCAAAATCATGTTGAACCCGAGCCAGTAAATCAGCCATCGTGAGGCTTCACCTCTGGATGCAAACAGGCAAAACCCTGTGCATTTAATTGACCATCAAATGCCGCACAATCCGCTAAAGCATTGGGGCAACGCGGTTGATACGCACAGCCAGAGTCGGCGATAGCTTCAGCGACCCCGTTTTTTTTATTCCCCTTTGTCCCATCCCCCTTTGTCCCATCCCCATTCGTTCCATCTCCATCATTCTGTTCAGCAATGGGCTGACGTTCATCAGGGTGAGAGATCGGCCGCGCATCCAGCAAGGCGCGAGTATAAGGGTGCTGCGGATGTTCAAATACATCCGCTGTTGTCCCCTGCTCCACAATGCGACCGGCAAACATCACTGCCACACGATCAGCAATATGACGAACAACCGACAAATCATGGGAAATAAACAAATATGCTAAACCTTTAGCACGCTGCAGTTCCTTTAATAGATTAAGCACCTGAGCCTGTACCGATACATCGAGTGCCGACACCGGTTCATCGAGTGCCAATACCTTCGGTTCGACAATCAGGGCACGAGCAATACCGATACGTTGGCGCTGGCCACCGGAAAATTGATGCGGATAACGATCCAGTATGGACGTCGCATCCAAGCCACACAGGCTCAGCGTTTCAGCCGCTTTATCACGACGCTGGCGGCTATTCAGTTGCGCTTGATGCACACGTAAACCCTCGCTCACCGTTTGCCCGATTTTCATGCGCGGGTTCAGGCTGGCAAAAGGATCTTGAAAGACCATCTGAATATGATTGCGGCGCGTTCTCAATGCTTTTCCCGACATCGATGAAACATCATCATCGCCCCAAGTCACACGGCCGGAATCCGGCTGCAGCAAACGCATTGCCAGACGCGCCGTAGTCGATTTTCCACTGCCCGATTCACCCACGATAGCCAGTGTTTCGCCAGCATCCAGATGAAACGAAACATCATTGACCGCCTTTTTATCCTTGCCGATAGAGCGAAACATGCCACCGGCAGCAAAGGTTTTATTCAGTTGATGAACTTCCAGCACACTCATAATGTCGAATCCATTGCAGCCACATGTAGGCAGCGGGTGATATGGGTTTTCTCCTGCCATGCATCAGTCCGGATCGGAGCCTGTCTGCAATCATCCTGAACGCATGGGCAACGCTGGGCAAAATGACAGCCCAGTGGCCAACAGCCCGGCTGCGGCACTTGCCCTGCAATGACCTGCAAGGCATGACCCACTGCCGATACTTCCGGCCTGCATGCCATGAGCGCTCGGGTATAAGGGTGAGCCGGCTGATCAAATATCTCGGCCACAGAACCCGATTCAACAATCTGACCGGCATACATCACCGCGACATCATCGCACATCTCCGCCACTAAACCGAAATCATGGGTGACCAGCAAGAGACCAAGATTACGTTTTTTCTGCAAGTTTAATAACAAGGCAATAATGCGTTTCTGCACCGATACATCGAGAGCGGTAGTCGGCTCATCGGCAATAATAAAATCCGGATCAGCCGCCATGGCCATGGCAATCAGTACACGCTGACGCATACCACCGGACAAGGCATCGGGATATTGTTTCAGAATTTGATGCACATCCTGCATGCCAACATCCGACAACAACTCTGCAGCACGTTGCGTGGCCTGATGTTTATTCATATCCAGATGCAGACGAATCACCTCGGTAATCTGGCTGCCAATCGAAAACACCGGATTCAGTGCTGTCATCGGCTCCTGAAACACCATCGCCACACGGCCGCCACGCATCTTACGCAAGGTCTCATCACTCATGTCAAACAGGCTCTCACCATCAAGCAGAATATCACCTTGGCTCTTGCGCACGCCCTGATGTTCACCGAGTCGTAAAATCGATTGCGCCGTCAAGGATTTCCCGCAACCGGACTCACCGACCAAACCCAGCACGCGCCCGGCTTTCAGTTGAAGCGAGACAGCCGAAACCGCTTCAACAGACTTCCCTTCAATAGAAACAGATAATGATAAATCACGAATTTCAAGCATGGCGGAAGTGTGACGGAAGCATGCTTCTCTTGCCACAACCTATCTGAGAACATTCACGCATAGTGCTCCGCTCACGTCCAATGGTCGCATCAAACGATCCTTGTCAGGTTTCAGTCAGTATCTTCTTGTTTTCTAGTTCTAATGCCGGCGGATCAAGATAAGAAGTGGTGAATTCAACTGTCTTTCTAAGCTGCCTGTGCGGCAGTGAAC
>CAZKHV010000201.1:0-2744 GCA_964552605.1 uncultured Zetaproteobacteria bacterium
AACAAAGCCCACAACACAAGGGTTGCAGGCTTTGTCAATTTTCTTGTCATGGTACCGGAGACTGGACTCGAACCAGCACGGATCTCTCCACTACCCCCTCAAGGTAGCGTGTCTACCAATTTCACCACTCCGGCAAAAGCTCGGCCATGTTAGAATCGCGTTTTGTCGTGTCAAGAACACTTTACTCAGAGCTCATTGATCGCTGCCAGGTCCGGAGAGTATTCATCGTGATCAGACAGGCAGTGAAGTCGTGTTTTTCTTGCCGATGTGTTTCTGAACGGCGGCTCTGAAATGTAATGATTGCTTGCATGATAGCACTAATTCTTCTAGCACTATCGATCTGTTTGCAGATATTTAATTCAAATATTGGCGACCGGGAGGTGATCGATGTTTCATATTGTCGATGATGATAACGAGATGTGTATGCTCCTCGGTGCTGTGATCCATCGTGCTGGTTATGATTTTATTCACTTTTACTCCGCCTTGGCGTATTTGAAATACATGCAGGCAGGCTGTTATGAAGCGCCAGTTGCCCTGCTTGTCAGTTATCTGATTCCAAAGATGAACGGCTGTGAGTTGGCGATTGAAGTATGCAAAAGAATTCCGAATCAGAACATTGTGCTCATGGCCAACCATGCGGAGCTGAAAAAACATTCGCCTGATATGGGACGTTTTTATACTTGTTTGGAGAAGCCGATTGACGATGACGTGTTGGCAGCACTGTTAAATGACTTATTGATTGATCAATTGCTTCATCCGAAGCCGCGTGACTAGGATGGGATGCCGACATAGAAGGATAGAGCAGATACGAACCGGCCTACACACAGAGAATACAGGGTTGAATCTCGTTGCCCGGATGGTCAGCCTGCGCAGTGGTTTGTTTGCAGCTATTCAACTGAACAGTTGCGTTTGTTTATATATAAAACAGTTGGAAGGATGATATATGGCACCAAAACCTGAAGAAGTTGTTGCGATGATTCGCCAAGGCATACCGGATGCGGTTGTGCAGGTGAATGTGTATTCCGGTGATGATCATTTTGAAATGCAGGTGGTCTCGGCTAGTTTTGCAGGCAAATCGCGCATCAAACAACATCAAATGGTTTATGCTGCTCTCGGTGACCAAATGAAACAGGCGATTCATGCGCTGGCATTGAAAACATCGGTTCCTAAGGAGAAGTTATGAGTAATAATTCAGTAAGTGAGCAAATTGATCAGGTTGTAAAAAACAATGACGTTGTTTTGTTTATGAAAGGCACGCCTGATTTCCCTCAGTGCGGATTCTCCCAGCGTGTGGCTGGCATCTTGAATTCATACGAAATTTCTTTTTCGGCTGTGAATGTATTATTGAATCATGATGTGCGTGAAGGCATTAAAGCTTATTCCGATTGGCCAACTATTCCACAGCTGTATGTTAAAGCTGAGTTTGTTGGTGGCTGCGACATTGTTTCTGAAATGCATGAAGCTGGTGAGTTGGAAGAATTGCTAGCGCCGTTTAAAAAAGAAGCGTAAACTAAGCACTGTAGCGTCATTATAAATACTTTTTTATTTGAGCATTTTGTAAAGGCAATCCATGAGCTACACCTAGGATGTTAATGCTGTTCGATTTTGCCTCCAATTATTTCTTTAGTCGTGCAGATGGTGTTTTGCCATTGAACCAACACCATGATTTGAAGATCTCTCGCACGTCCATTACTGGGTTGCTCCGATGATGCAAACCAAGCTTAGTCATAAGCTGGGTCAGCGACTGGCGCTAACACCCCAACTGACCCAGAGCTTGAAAGTACTGGCCATGAATTGCATGGAGTTGGAAACGTATTTAGAAGAATCCATTGAATCCAACCCGATGCTGGAAATGGATTTTAATGCGAGTCTAAGCAACGAAACACCGAATCAGGAACGAGCCATTGAAGTGGCTGAGCGTGAGCAGTGGAAAGAGACCGGTGATGACCGTTGGGAATCAATGTATTCCTCTTCCAGTCGTGATTCCGGTGGTGATGGTTTTAGCGAGCGTGAGCAGACCTGGCAGGGTGAATTGAGTTTGAGCGAATCTCTGCATGAGCAGGTGAATCGTCAGCCCATGCCTGAAAATGAGCGTGAACTTGCCCATATCCTGATTGATTCGCTGGATGATGATGGTTATTTCCGTGTCGACGCGGCTGAATTTGCCAATGAAATAGCTGGCCAGCTTACGACCGATGCGGTGATGATTGAAAGGGTCTTGGTTCGCGTTGTTCAGCAACTGGAGCCGGGCGGGCTGGGTGGCAGGGATTTATCCGAATGCCTGTTATTGCAGCTGGATCCGGATCAGGAAATCGATACCTGGGTGATGCGTTTGTTGTTGCATTTTTCCGATTTACTGCACGAGGCTGACGATGTGTTGGCGGAAAAAGCGGAATGCAGCATTGAAACCATTCAGCAGGCCAGAGTGCGCATGCGCAGATTGGATCCATTCCCCGGTCACGGCATGCGTGGCGATAATAATTTTTTTATTCGGCCTGAAATTGTCTTTCGGCGCAACAACGATCAGGTGATTGAAGTGGATATCCCCGGCACGGGCTGGCGCGGTATTCGGCTGAACGAACAATGGAAAGGCCATGAGTGGCAGGGCAAAGATAAAGAGTTTATGTCACAAGCCATGAAAGAAGCCAAGTGGTTGATGCATGCGCTCGATCAGCGCAGTGAAACCTTAATGAAAGTGGCGCTTTGTCTGGCTCAGCGTCAGCGTGCTTTTCTGGAGTTCGGTA
>CAZKHV010000202.1:0-2719 GCA_964552605.1 uncultured Zetaproteobacteria bacterium
AGGTGAATCGAGCTTGCGAGAGAGAGGGTGCCATGGGGCATCTGTGTCTAAAATACGATGTTAGCCGGTGTTGATGAAGTAGGGCGGGGGCCGTTGGCTGGCCCTGTGGTGACAGCGGCGGTGATTTTAGCGCCCGATGACCCCTATTTGGGCAAATATCGCGATTCGAAAAAGGTCGCCGAGAAAAAACGTTTGAAGCTCTATCACCATATTCGCCATCATGCTGTGGCGTATGCGGTGACGCTGGCGACGTTGGATGAAATTGATCAACTCAATATCCTGCATGCAACGATGTTATCCATGCGTCGCTCTGTAGAAGCGCTTTCTATTGTGCCGGTAAAAGTGCTGGTCGATGGTAATCGTGTGCCTGATCTGGCCGTACCTGCGGAAGCTGTTATCGGTGGTGATGATTTGGTGCAGGAGATTGCTGCGGCATCGATAGTTGCTAAGGTCGTGCGTGATCGGATGATGGCGATGTTTGATGTGCAGTATCCCGGTTATCAGTTTGGCAAACACAAGGGTTATGGTACCAAAGTACACATGGATGCCCTGCGTGAATTGGGTCCGTGTCCGATTCACCGTAAATCCTTCGCACCGGTGGCGAAGTTGTTATAAGATTTTTTTCACCGCAGAGAGCACTCTGCGGTGAAAGTATTTTTACAGAATATAGCGCGATAAATCTTCATCTTCACAAATTTCACCCAGTTGATCGCGCACATAGTTGGCATCGACGTTTACATCTTCTCCACTGCGATCACATGCTTCAAAGCTGATGTTTTCGAGCACACGCTCGAGTAAGGTGTGCAAACGGCGCGCACCGATATTTTCTGTTTTTTCATTGACCAGCACAGCAATGCGAGCGAGTTCAGCGATGCCGTCCTCGGAAAATTCGATTTTTACACCTTCGGTGTTGAGCAGGGCAATATATTGGCGCGTTAATGATGCTTCAGGCTCGACCAGAATACGGCGGAATTCCTTTTCACCCAAGGCACTCAAATTGACGCGAATGGGGAAACGACCTTGCAATTCGGGGATGAGATCAGACGGTTTGGCGAGATGAAACGCACCCGATGCAATGAATAAAACATGGTCGGTTTTGATGTGGCCGTAACGGGTGTTGACTGTTGTGCCTTCAACCAGTGGCAATAAATCGCGCTGCACACCTTCGCGGGAGACTTCGCCACCGGAGGATGCACCACTGCGCTGGGTGATTTTATCCATTTCATCGAGGAATACGATACCATCGTTTTCAGCCCGTTTGATGGCTTCTTCCTTGATGGCATCCTGATCGAGCAACCGATCAGCCTCCTGTTGTTGAATGATGGTCAGCGCATCGGCTACATCCATGCGTTTGGGTTTCTGCTTTTTACCCATCATATTGCCCAGCATATCCTGCAGATCCATGCCTTCGTTGCCGCCCTGATTGGAAATGAACTGCATCATCGGCGTGTCCTGACTTTGTTCCACTTCGATTTCAACCTGTCGTTTATCGAGTTCACCGAGGCGTAATTTGTGGCGCATTTTTTCGCGCGATTCATTTGATGCACTGTTGTTATCATTGCTGTGCGGGCCATTGGGGCTGACTGGATGCGGGATTAGAATATCAAGCAATCGATCTTCAGCTACTTTTTCAGCCTTGGTTTGTACCCGAATCAAATGTTCTTCGCGGACAATTTTAATGGCCGTATCGACCAGATCACGGATAATGGTTTCAACATCACGGCCAACATAACCGACTTCGGTGAACTTGGTGGCTTCGACTTTGATGAACGGCGCATTGGCGAGCCTGGCAAGCCGGCGGGCGATTTCTGTTTTACCGACACCGGTGGGGCCAATCATGAGGATATTTTTCGGGGTGATTTCTTCCCGCATGGGGGATGGAACTTGCTGTCTGCGCCAGCGGTTGCGCAGCGCAATGGAGACAGCGCGCTTGGCATCGTTCTGGCCGATGATATGACGGTCGAGTTCTGAAATGATTTCACGTGGGGTCATGGTCTGGCTCATATTATGATTCCTTCGGGATGGTTAAAATGGTGATGTTGTCGTTGGTATAAACACAAATATTGGCTGCGATTTTCATGGCTTGCAAGGTGGCTTCTTGGGCATTTAATGCACTGTGCTCGACGAGTGCTGTTGCAGCTGCTTTGGCAAAACCGCCGCCGGAACCAATGGTGGCAATACCATCGTCGGGTTCGAGTACATCACCATTACCGGAGATCAGCAGGGTGTTTTCTTTATCGGCGACAATCATCATCGCTTCAAGCTGGCGCAGATATTTATCGGTGCGCCAATCTTTGGCGAGCGCCACGGCTGCGCGCAACAGGCTGCCGCCATGTTCATCGAGCTTGGCTTCGAAGCGTTCAAACAGATTCATGGCATCGGCGGTAGAGCCGGCAAAGCCGGTCAAAATAGCGCCATCACGAATCGTGCGCACTTTGCGGCCGGTATGTTTCATCACCGTATCGCCGAGAGAGACTTGTCCATCTCCGCCAATGGCAACTTCGCCGTCTTTTCGTACGCAACATATTGTAGTCATGGGATACCTCGATCAGCAGATATTTACGGTGCCTGAGTCTATCGTTAGAGATGGGGCAAGTCAGCAGTGTTGTTGTGCTTGTTGTCAGGCTATATTCTCGTCTCACGAGTTCAATACTCGTTCGTTTGCTGGATATGGATATGAGTTTGTACGCAAGAGGCGATGATGAAACACGATGATTTT
>CAZKHV010000203.1:0-2715 GCA_964552605.1 uncultured Zetaproteobacteria bacterium
TCATCCAAAGCCGCATCATGGGAAGCGCTCGTATCCGATCCATCCTGAATCTTGATGAAACTTGATTTACCCATCACACGATGCGCCATCATGCGACCAGCCACACATACCCGCTGATCAATTTCAGCCAGCTGTTCAGTATCATGTTCGGCATGTTCGGCATGAATCGCACCAGCACTGTGATCACTACGCCATGTGTTCGGATAAGCCTGACCCGCATCACGGATACGCGTCAGTTTTTCCCGACGCACTCGGATCTGCTCAGAGGTTTGAGGCTGCGATGCGCTTGCTTCGGTTGATGTTGATTGAGCTGGTATTGGTTGAGCTGGTATTGAAGTGTTGTTATCAGTCATCAGGGATTAACGACTATGCAGATCCAGGCCGGAAAAGAAAAAGGCAATCTCAATCGCAGCATTCTCTTCCGAATCAGAACCATGTACCGCATTGGCATCTATCGAATCAGCATGATCAGCGCGAATGCTACCGGTTTCTGCTTCTTTCGGGTTGGTTGCACCCATCAACTGACGGTTCAACGTGACCGCATTTTTGCCTTCCAAAGCCATCGCTAGAATAGGGCCTGAACTCATGAATTTACACAGATCTGCGTAGAAAGGACGTTCAGCATGCACAGCATAAAAACGGCCAGCGTCTTCAGCTGACAAATGAGTCATATTGGTTGCAATCACAGACAAACCGTTTTCTTCAAAACGACGGATAATGTCTCCAATAACATTCTTCGCGACTGCATCCGGTTTAATAATAGATAGGGTACGTTGAACTGGCATATTAGAATCCTCTCAAATTGAGCTTTTCATGGGTTACGCAGCATCCCGCTGCGGGAGCGGCACTCTAACCAAGTTGCAACGAAAGAACAGTCACCGCCTCAAGCCCAAAAACCAACATCAACGTGAGTATTGAACAGCCAGGCATTGCTCTACATAATCCAGCCTCATACTCCAAACGAGGCACAGACATGCAACGAATTCCCGCCACATCAGCACAAGCCGCTCAGGCACACACATTGGTTACCAGCCTGCAACATCGTTTTGCCCAAGGCTTGGAATCCTTATCCCGAAAAATGGGGGCAGAACAATTATTTCATCCGGTAGAATGGTTGCGCGATAACGGCACGCACGGTGGTGGCATTCGCCTTGAAACTGGAGATGGGGCTCTCTTTGGCAGAGGCTCAGTAAATGTCTCGCAAGTGCATTACGATGATAAGCCTGCCAAACAACTCGGCTCGGCCACGGCCATCTCCACCATCATCCACCCCTGCCACCCGCTCGCACCCTCCGTACACATTCATCTAAGCTGGACAGAAATGAAGAGCGGCAACGGTTATTGGCGTTTGATGGCGGATCTCAACCCTTCGCATGAAGATCCAGCCGCAACACAGCAGTTTCTCGCCGCCTTACAACAAGCCGCACCCGAACAATTTGATGAAGCAAAAGCCCAAGGCGAACGCTATTTCTTCATCCCTGCCCTAAACCGCCATCGCGGCGTAGCGCACTTTTATCTGGAAGGATACAACAGCGGCAATGCTCAAGCCGATCTGGATTTGGCCACAACTGTCGGCGAAGCAGCCATCGATAGCTATCTGGACATATTAAGCCACGCACTTTCAAATGCCCCCACCCCTACAAAGCAGCAACAACAGAAACAACTGGCCTACCACAGCCTCTACTTTTTTCAGGTGCTCACACTTGATCGCGGCACAACCTCCGGTCTACTGGTACACGATCAAAACGATGTCGGCATTCTAGGTTCGATTCCGGCCTATGTGGACAGTGCTTTATTAAACACATGGGTAGACAATATGCAGCCCCCGCAAGAACAACTGCTCAAAGCTCTGATTGCGGCTTTACCGAATTCATCCCCCTGCCTGATTGATGAGGCAAACAAACAAGCCCTGGCCAAAGTCGTACGCGATCATTACACCGCCCACCCTGAAGCCATTGCCATGCAAGCCTCAGGCAACATGATCCCACCAACCGTGAACAATCATCGATAACGAAAGCAGCACTGGCACAGTCGCATTAAAAAACCTGCCTTGACTACTCAACGATTAAAAACGTAGTGCTCGCTACTCCATTTTGTTATTGAAGAGCCGCCAAAATGCCCTGAATAATATCGCTTGGTGTAGGCGGGCAACCATGAATGATAAGATCGACTGGAATAATATCACGGACTGCACCCGCAATCGCATAGTTATCACGGCCAAATACGCCACAGTTCACCGCACAATCGCCCATCGCCACCACTAACTTGGGGGCAGGCATGGCATCATAGGTCATCTCCAAGGCCGTTTTCATATTGATGCTCACCGGCCCTGTCACCAATAACATGTCGGCAAAACGCGGGCTGGCGGTAAAATGCACACCAAAGCGTTCAATATCATAATACGCATTATTGATCGCATGGATTTCCAGCTCACAGCCATTGCATGAACCGGCATCCACCAGACGAATAGCCAGAGAGCCTTGAAAGCGTTGTTTTACGGCATCGCTTAATTGTGAGCCCAACACTTCAAACTGATCGCTCGCTGCCAGTGGTTCGGTGATCGTGCCGGTTTTAAAAATCTGATGTAAAATTCTTAACATCCCATTCCCTCATGTATCATTCTCTCACATCCGTTTCCTCACATCCCCGCATATCAAAGGTCATGGCCGGAATACGAACAATTGAATGATTTATTCACCAAGGGAAAATCAGGCA
>CAZKHV010000204.1:0-2714 GCA_964552605.1 uncultured Zetaproteobacteria bacterium
AGGCACAGTTCAAACCAATCGAGATGGGTTCGGCATGGGATAGGGAATTGTAAAATGCAGTCGCAGTCTGACCGGAAAGGGTGCGTCCTGAAGCATCGGTAATGGTGCCGGAAATTATGATCGGTAGCGTTGTTCCATGTTCTTCAAAGGCTTCTTTTACTGCAAACACAGCAGCCTTGGCATTGAGTACATCAAATACGGTTTCAATGAGAATAATATCAGAGCCGCCATCGATCAGGCCTTTGGTGGCTGTTTTGTAGGTCTCAACCAATTCCATGAATGTGACATTACGAAATCCCGGATCATTTACATCGGGTGAAATGGAAGCAGTGCGTGAAGTAGGCCCTACAACACCGGCTACAAAACGGGGTTTATCATCGGTGGCAATGGCATCACAGGCTTCACGCGCAAGCTTTGCACCGGCGACATTCAATTCATAAACTAACTCTTCCATGCCGTAATCGGCCATCGAAGCTGCGTTGGCGTTAAATGTATTGGTTTCGAGAATATCAGAACCAGCCTGCAAATAATCGCTATGAATTGCTTTAATGATGTGAGGCTGAGTTAATGATAATAAATCATTATTGCCTTTTAGTTCAGAAGGCCAGTCGGCAAAGCGTTCGCCGCGATAATCGGCTTCTTCCAGCTTATAGGCCTGAATCATCGTGCCCATGGCACCATCCAGGATAAGGATGCGCTTACGCATCTGGTTCATTAAAGGATTGGTTTGTTTCATGGGCGCGAATCTATCAGTAGTTGGGCTAGGTAGAAATTATATTTTGTATCTGTACAGCGGCACTTGCTTTGGCAGTCTTGTTTTCTCGATTAAATAATATTTTTACACAGAATCGATGTGGCGACTTCAGCGATTTTCGGGTCGAACTGTGTGCCTGCATGTTCGTGCAATTGATCCAGGCAATAGGAGATTGGTCGAGCCCGACGATAGGCTCTATGATGAGTTATAGCATCGACCGCCTTAGCGATTGCGATGAAGCGGGAACCTTCCGGTATTTGATCGCCTTTCAAACGATCCGGATAACCCGTGCCATCCCAGCGTTCACCTTGGTGCAAAATAACCAAACGTTCT
This sequence comes from uncultured Zetaproteobacteria bacterium, assembly GCA_964552605.1. Lineage (GTDB taxonomy): Bacteria > Pseudomonadota > Zetaproteobacteria > Mariprofundales > Mariprofundaceae > Mariprofundus. Next base: position 1,088 of record CAZKHV010000204.1, read on the forward strand.
TCTTTTAATGATTTGATAGGGGCTAAAATCTTGCCGGCAACAGCGGGGGAATGTTGTATGCGTTGACGCTCTTCGGAGGATAAACGTCCTTTTTTAAGCAAGATAACATCGGGAACACTGACAATGCCGATATCGTGAAGCAGAGCGGCATTGTAGATAATTTGTTTTTTCTCATTGTCAATTCTGAATCGTTTGGTCAATAAACCAACGATATGCGCAACACGAATGGAGTGGTCTTTTGAAAATAAATCCCTGGCTTCCAGTGAACCAACCAAGGCTAACAGCGCTTCGTTAACTTCTTCTTTGCTTGATACTTGCTGAATCATCTTCTCTCCCCGATAACGATGGCGTATTACAAGCAAGTATCAGGCCGTCGTTTGGATATAGAATCGTATTCGTATTGTTGATGCTGCATAGTGAAGTCTATGTCAGTGTGCCGGGATGCAAAATATTGCGATGAAGACATCAGCATGAAGGAATTGATTCGTGAGAAGGCATTGCAGCATGGCTTTGCGCTGTGTCGTTTTACTGCGCCGGTATTGGATGAGAAACACCGGCAGGGTTTGCATGGCTGGGTCGATGCGAATATGCAGGGGAATATGGCCTGGATGTCGGAAGAGGTGCGTATGCAGCGCCGTATAGAACCGGCATCCATGCTTGCCGATGTGCGTTCGGTGATTTCACTGGCGATGACATATACCCCGCCGGCTTATGAACTGGATGAAGCCTGTGCCGCCAAGCAGCAGGGCGTGATTTCGGCTTATGCCCATGGTGATGATTATCATGATATCATGAAAAAGCGTTTGAAAGCTTTGGCTGCAGAGCTTGATTTGATGCTCGGTAAACATGATCAACGGGTGTTTGTGGATACAGCTCCCGTGTTGGAACATGCCCTAGCCGAGTCTTCGGGACTGGCCTGGCAGGGCAAACATTCGTTGAGTATTCATCGTGAACTGGGTTCATGGTTTTTACTCGGCGAGATATTTACTACTGCTGAGATTGAACACGATGAACTGGCGGATAATCATTGTGGCAGTTGTTCGGCTTGCATGGATATTTGCCCGACCGGTGCGATTGTGGCTCCGTATGTGGTCGATGCGCGTTTGTGTATCTCTTATCTGACCATTGAATTTGATGGTTTTATTCCGCGTCCATTGCGTCGTTTGATGGGTAATCGTATTTACGGCTGTGATGATTGCCAGCTGGTTTGCCCATGGAATAGTCATGCTAGCAAAGCGCTGCAAAGTGTGCCATGCGATGATCCCTTAAATCCCCGGGGGGAGAATCATTTGCCGGATCTTGCTAGCTTGCTGGACTTAGACGATGATGGTTTTCGTAGCTTGTTTCGCAAATCACCGATCAAACGCACCAAACGATCAGGCTTGTTACGCAATGTGTGTATCGCGATGGGCAATTCGGGGCAGACTAGTTTTGTGCATGATTTACTGGCTGTGCTTGGTGATGAAGAAGCACTGATTCGTGGACATGCGGCATGGGCGTTGGAATGTTTGGCTGATGAGAAAAATCAGCATCGGATATATACTGCGTTGCAGGATTGCGTGGATCGTGAAAAGAATAATGAAGTGCTGGAAGAATTAGATACAACTATTCAATATTTAAGGAGTAA
>CAZKHV010000205.1:0-2705 GCA_964552605.1 uncultured Zetaproteobacteria bacterium
AGATACCGTTTTTGCATTAAAGACACATGGCTTAAGCAAGCCGGTTCAAACAAAATTTGGCTGGCATGTGATTGAATTGCTGGGTAAACGAGCCGCCTCACAAAAGACATTGGAAACCGTGCGTGCAGAAATCATCAGCAGCTTGCAACATCAGCGCCTCAATCAATGGTATCAGGAAGTGGAACAGGCATCGGAGATTGTTATCAAACAAGCCGAGTATCAATAAGACTGTGGAACCCAGCTGAAGCAGCAAGAGCTAGAGCAACCCAGGATAGACTTTTTTATGAACGACCCTAGAGTGCGCGCCCGCATCAGCCATGGTGGGTTTTCTTCACAGGCTGGATGCACACCGTGACGGGATAACCCGACGGTGCATTTTGGAGGATACAATGTCTAAACTTGTTGTTGAAGCAGAGCTTCGCGAAGAAACCGGCCGCAGCGCTACACGCCGCTTGCGCCGTGCAAGCAAAATACCTGGTATTATTTATGGTGGTGGCAAGCCTGATATTGCCATTACAATGGACTATTTCACACTGGCTAAACAGCTTAATGAAGAGCAGTTCCACACCTCGTTGTTGGAAGTTAACGTGAAAGGCTCTCGCGGTAAAAACACCGTATTGCTGAAAGCCACGCAATGGGATCCAGTCATGGATACCGCGACACATCTCGACTTTTTCCGTGTATCAGCCAAAGACACCGTGACTGTGGATGTGCGTGTTGTAGCCGTCAACGCGGATAAATGCCCGGGTGTTATCAAGGGCGGTATTCTGGATCTTGTACGTCATTCACTCGAAGTGACCTGTCGTGCAGATATGATTCCAGATCAAATCGACGTGTTTTGTGCGCAACTCGAAATCGGTGATACAGTTCATATCGAAGATGTTGCATTCCCAGATGGTGCTTCTGTTCAGCATGACGTGAACTTCACCGTGCTAAATATTGCTGCGCCGAAGACTGGCTCTGACGATGATGCAGCTGACGATGATGCAGAAACAGCAACAGAAGAAGCTGTAGCCGAGTAATCGTATGAAACTGCTTGTCGGCTTGGGAAATCCGGGTAACAAGTATACAGCAACACGCCATAATATCGGTTTTAGATTTCTCGATTTATTAGCAAAACATGAGGGGCTGCGTTTTAACGCGGCCCCTCGTTTTCATGCTGAAACTGCGTTATGGAACAGAGCCTCTGAAAAGGTCTTATTGATTAAACCGCAAACATTCATGAACAACAGCGGCGAATCCATTGCTAGTCTGGCACGTTATTATCAAGTTGAAGAACAGGATATTATCGTGATCTATGATGATTTGGATCTGCCTACACGCAAGCTGCGCATCAAAAAAGGCGGTGGCCACGGTGGCCATAATGGTTTGCGCTCGCTGCATGCACATCTTTCAAACACGGATTATGTGCGGGTAAAAATTGGTATCAATCGCCCTGTCCATGGTGATATTTCAGCCTGGGTGCTGGGTAAGCCGGATGAAGGTGACCGGGCGGATGAAGCCTGTGTGTTTGCTGCTCTGCTGGATGAAATCGATGCATTATTGGCAGGGGATACAGACTCTGCCGCCAATCGCATACATTTGGCATTACAATAACGGGTAAGAGCTGAGAGGCTTGCTTAACGTCTCTTTAGTGCTCCGAATGAGGTAACAATGGCATTAAGTATCGGAATCGTAGGACTCCCCAATGTGGGCAAATCAACACTATTTAACGCCTTGAACGGTGGCGGAGCAGAAGCGGCGAATTATCCCTTCTGCACTATTGATCCGAACGTTGGCATTGTTCAAGTGCCCGACCCGCGCATGGATGCGCTGGCAAAAATTGTTCAACCGCAGGCTATGCAGCATGCCATTATTGAGTTTGTTGATATTGCAGGGCTCGTTGCGGGCGCTGCCAGCGGTGAAGGGCTGGGTAATAAGTTTCTGGCCAATATTCGTGAGTGTTCGGCGATTGCACATGTGGTGCGCTGTTTTGATGATGAGAATGTCACCCATGTTTCTGGCTCGGTTGATCCGTTGTCCGATATCGAAATCATTGATACCGAATTGATGCTCAAAGACATGGAAACGGTACAAAAAGCCGTTCTGCGTACCGAAAAACAGTGCAAATCCGGCGATAAAGAAGCGTTGAAATTGCGTGAAATTCAGCAGCGGGTATTGAGCGGTCTTGAAGATGGCACCACCGTACGCCGCCAGAAGCTGTCCGTAGATGATATCAAGGCGATTACTGAATTATGTCTGCTGACGATTAAACCGGTGCTGTACGTGACCAATGTTGATGATGGTGCCTTGCCCGATGGCAATGCCTATGTTGAAACCGTACGTGCCTTTGCCGCTCAGGAAGATGCTGGTGTGGTCGTGGTATCGGCTCAAATCGAGTCGGAACTGGCTGAAATGGATGACGAATCGCAATTGGAGTTTTTATCGGATCTGGGTTTATCCGAGCCGGGCTTGAACACGGTGATTCGTGAAGCTTATACACTGCTGGATTTAATTTCGTATTTTACAGCCGGAGTCAAAGAAGTGCGCGCCTGGACGATTCATCGCGGTGACACCGCACCCAAGGCTGCTGCCGTGATTCATAATGATTTTGAAAAAGGCTTTATTCGGGCTGAAACCATTGCTTATGAAGATTTTGTCGGACTCGGTGGCGAAGCCAAAGCCAAAGAGGGTGGAAAAATGCGGCTTGAAGGTAAGGAGTACAT
>CAZKHV010000206.1:0-2687 GCA_964552605.1 uncultured Zetaproteobacteria bacterium
CCACGGAAGTGGTGGGTGATGAGCGTGTGACAGGATTGAAGTTCAAGGATGGTTCAACGCTTGATTGTGATCTGTTGATCATGGCGGTGGGCATTCGTCCGAATATGGCGCTGGCCAAGGATTGTGGCTTGTTTTGCAATCGCGGTATCGTGGTCAATGACTATATGCAGACGGTGACTGACCCGGCTGTTTATACGGTGGGTGAATGCGCCGAGCATCGTGGCATTGCTTATGGGCTGGTTGCGCCGCTTTTTGAGCAGGCAAAAGTGCTGGCTTATATGATTACCGGGCAAGGCTTGAAATCGTACACGGGCTCCGTGGTTTCCACCAAGTTGAAAATTTCCGGAGTGGATGTATTTTCAGCTGGTGATTTCATGGGTACACCGGGAGCCGATGTCATTGAGTTGATGGATAAAGTCGGCGGTGTGTATAAAAAAATAGTGTTGGAAGATGATAAAGTAAAGGGCGTGGTGATGTTTGGCGATACCGCTGATGGCCCGACCTTTTTCCAATGGATGCAGGATGGTAAAGATATTTCCGAACAGCGCTCGACCATGCTGTTTTCGGCATCGGGGCTGGGTGATTCCGGTCATTCCGGTGAGAATCTGGCATCGGCGATGGCCGATGATACGGTGGTGTGTGGCTGTAATGGGGTCAGTAAAAAAGATGTGGTCGATGCGATTGTCAAAGACGGGCTGACGACACGCAAAGAAATCACCGCCTGCACCAAGGCTGCGGGCTCCTGTGGTGGTTGTGCCGGGCTTGTTGATCAGATTTTAGCATCGACTTTGGGTACGGCTTTTGTGGAATCGGAGCATGATCCGATTTGCGGCTGTACCGAGTTCAATCACGAGCAGGTGAAAGATCAAATCAAAAATAAGAAGCTGACCATGGTGCGTGAAGTGATGAACGTGCTGGATTGGCAGGGTGAGGGTTGTCAGGTCTGTCGTCCGGCGATTAACTATTACATCGGCATGATCTGGCCGGAAGATTCTGAAGATGATCGCAGCAGCCGCATTGCCAATGAAAAAATGCATGCGAACATCCAGAAAGACGGCACATTCTCGGTGATTCCGCGTATTTATGGGGGTGAAACCACGCCCGATGCGTTGATTAAAATCGCCACCGTGGCCAAGAAATACAATGTGCCGACGGTGAAAATTACCGGTGGTCAGCGCATTGATTTGCTCGGTGTGAAAAAAGAAGATTTGACGGCCATGTGGAAGGATTTGGATATGCCGTCCGGTTACGCTTATGGCAAAGCCTTGCGCACGGTGAAAACGTGCGTCGGTTCACAGTGGTGTCGTTTTGGCACACAGGATTCCACCGCTCTGGGTATTCACCTGGAGAAGCAACTCGAACGTGTTTGGTTTCCGGCCAAGGTGAAGCTGGGTGTGTCCGGTTGCCCGCGCAATTGTGCGGAAGCAACGATCAAGGATATCGGTATTGTGGGTGTAGAAGGCGGCTGGGAGATCAGTACGGGCGGCAATGGTGGTGTGCATGTGGTGGCGACCGAACTATTGTGTCTGGTCGAAACAGCCGAAGAAGTCGAAGAAATTTGCAAAGCTTATTTGCAACATTACCGTGAAACAGGCCGACATAACGAACGCTGTGCGCCATGGCAGAAACGTGTGGGTTTAGAGAGCATTAAGGCTGTGGTGGTTGATGATGTTGAAAGTCGCAAGGCATTGATGGCACGTTTGCAAGTCTATCTCGATACGCAGGATGAAGATCCGTGGATGGCACGCGTGAACGATGCAGATGCAGAAAAAGCCAAGACATTTTCAGAATATAAGCCGATCAATATTCCGGTAAGGGTGGAAGTTTAAATGAGTGACAGTGTAGAAAAAGACATGAAACAGAACTGGATTGAAGTATGTAAGCTCGATGAAATCCCACCTTCGCAAGCGCGTACGGTGAATGCCGGTGATACCATGATTGCGGTGTTTCGTTTGACCGATGATCGCATCAAAGCGGTGGAGAATCGTTGCCCGCACAAACAGGGGCCGTTGGCCGAAGGCATTATTTCCGGCGATGATATTCTTTGCCCGTTACACAACTGGCGCATTCATCTCGATGATGGACAAGTCGCAGCCCCCGATGAAGGCTGTGTCAAAACCTATGCGACCAAGGTTGAGGACGGTCAGGTGTTTTTGAGCCTGTAGTTCGGATAAGGTCAAAATATTTTTCACCACAGAGGTACAAAAACACAAAGAAAGGCATTTGGGAATGACATGCTTCAATAAGGTTGTACTTTGTGCCTTCGTGTCTTTGTGATTCATTGCCTTTAATTAAAACACAGGAGTTGGGATGACTCGAACAGTGAACAGCGTTTGCTCGTATTGTGGTACGGGGTGCGGGATTCGATTGGAGACGGATGGTCAGCGCATTATTTCGCTGATCGGTGATGAAAAGCACCCGACCAATCAGGGTAAATTGTGCTCGAAGGGGCGCGAACTGCATCATACTGTGCGCAGCGATGATCGTTTGTTGCGTCCGCAATTGCGCACCTCACTGAAGGCGCCGTTTGCACCAGTGGACTGGGATACGGCGCTCGATTACGCGGCGGATAAATTTGCTGATATTATTCGTGAACACGGCCCCGATGCGGTGGCATTTTATGTCTCCGGGCAACTGCTCACCGAAGATTATTATGTGTTTAATAAGCTGATGAAGGGTTTTATCGG
>CAZKHV010000207.1:0-2676 GCA_964552605.1 uncultured Zetaproteobacteria bacterium
TTCGGGAACTGAATAAATTCCAACGTAATTTCTCCTAGAAGGGGGGGGGGGAAGCTATAGCCTATCATGCAGTGCCGCTATCCAGGTTGATAGTCGCGGCTAGACAGTCATCAGCTACAGCACTTGCATCAGGTGTTTTTGCTGATCCGAGACCGCAAGCAGGATACTGTTTTTATTGCATTGAGCCAAGCTACGTTGGCTGCCGGTTTATTGCCATAATTCATAAGCATCGATGGGATTTAAATGATAGTGATGGTGCGTTTGAATATTGTTTTGCTCGTAATTGAAGATGGATTCATCATATGCATCGATTTATGATCGGGGTCACAATGAATAACGATTCTCCAATCTTATATTATATCCACGATCCGATGTGCAGCTGGTGTTGGGCTTTTCGAGCGGTTTGGGGTGAACTTCAACAGCAGTTAGCCGGATCAATACGTGTGAAATATCTGTTGGGTGGTTTGGCTGCGGATAGTGATGTGACGATGCCATTGTCCATGCAACAAGATATTCAGCGCCACTGGCAAGTAATTGGCCAACGCGTGAAAGGCACGCAGTTTAACTTCAATTTCTGGAGTCAGTGCAACCCAAGGCGCTCAACGTATCCGGCTTGTCGTGCAGTAATTGCGGCAAGGCAGCAAGGTCATAAGTATGAACAGGCGATGATTTTTTCCATTCAACAAGCTTATTACCTTCAAGCCTGTAACCCTTCAGATAATAAGCTATTGATTGCTTTGGCAGCGCAATTATCACTGGATATTAACCAGTTTCGCATCGATTTGTATGCCCCCGAGACACAACTGCAGCTTATGCAAGAAATCAGTCAATCCCAAGGCCTGGGATGTGCTGGTTTTCCCAGCCTTATTTTGAGTAACCAGGGGATGCATCACAATATTAACATTGATTACAATCACTTGGAGAGCATGCTCGAACAGGTTGAAGTCGTAGTCGGGGCTTGACTGATCTTGCATCAGGGCTGAATCTGCGAACATGAAACATCAAACGGTAGCCATGTTGGTGATAGGTAATGAAGTGCTCTCCGGGCGTACGCGCGAAGCCAATGCATATTTGGCAGCACAACAGTTTTTTGAGCGTGGCTGTAAAATGGCGGAAATTGCTATTGTGGCTGATCACGATGAAGCGATTATCAGCAGCTTGAATCGTTTGAGAGCCCAGTATGATGCTGTGCTGACATCCGGTGGCATTGGTCCCACACATGATGATATTACCATGCAAGCGATTGCATCGGCCTTTGATGTGGAGTTGATCGAACACCGCTTTATTGTCCAAGCCATGACAGAATATTTTGGCAATGAAGGCATGAATGAAGGGCGCATGCGCATGACTCGTGTGCCGGACGGCGCTTCGTTGATCCGTTGTGATAAAACCATTGCGCCGGGTGCACGCATTGAAAATGTTTATATTCTAGCCGGTGTACCTGACATTTTTGCCTCGCAATTGCATTCGATTCTGGATGATTTCGGTGACACACCGTTCCTGCGTCTGGAAATTGATGTGGCGTTACCGGAAAGTCTTTTTGCCAATCAACTTAGCGCCATTCAAGAGCAGTATAATGATGTCGAAATAGGTTCGTATCCCGGTCGCTGTGGCCCTGATCCGGCTGGTAAAATCTGTTTAAGTAGCCAGAACCCCGATCGTTTACAGCAAGCCAAAGAATCGGTTGAAGGAATGTTAAACTCGCTTCAATAAGGCTTGTACCTGTCTTTCCAATCGTGATAATCCGCGCCATCCTAATTTGGAAGGTCATAAATCGATGAATGAATCGAGATAGCCCTAAGCATATTTATTCAATGCATCTACTGGAGATCAAGATGAAATTACTAGCACAACGAATCGTCGCCCATGTTGCTTTCGAACGCTTTATTATTGGCGTTATTTTACTCAGCGCGATGTTGATTGGCATGGAGACATCGAGCAATTTAGTTGATCAATATGGTCAATGGATCAGCTGGGGAAATCGTATGATTCTGGGTATTTTTATTGTCGAAGCTGCGTTGAAAATTTATGCCGTGTCGCCAAAAATAGGGGACTATTTTCGTAAAGGTTGGAACGTGTTTGATTTCACCATTATTTTATTAGCGCTGATTCCAAGTACGGGTGAACTGGCTATGCTGGCGCGTTTGGCGAGATTGTTGCGGGTGCTGCGTTTAATTTCTGCCATCCCAGAGCTGCGCCTGATTGTTTCAACCTTGATGCGTTCGATTCCGAGCATGGCCAATGTGATGCTGTTGATGAGTGTTATTTTTTATATTTATGCTGTGGCCGGTCAGCAATTGTTTCATGAACATGATCCCGAACATTGGGATAATTTAGGTATTTCATTGCTAACTTTATTTCGCATCGTCACCTTGGAAGATTGGACGGATCTGATGTACACAGCAATGGAGATGAACCCCTTGAGTTGGATTTATTTTGTGTCGTTCGTGATTATGGGCACGTTTGTAATCATCAACTTGTTCATTGCGGTGGTGATCAATAATCTTGAAGAAGCCAAGCAGGAACGTTTACGAGAAATGCGCGCACCGGTGACACATGATCAGCTGATGAAAGAACTCGATCAAACACAACAGGCTTTGGCACAATTGCGTGCTCAATTGGCCGATGTGGAAGCAACAAAAAAGAGATAATCAACGTCGCATAATGGATATTATG
>CAZKHV010000208.1:0-2671 GCA_964552605.1 uncultured Zetaproteobacteria bacterium
GTTCATCGTCTGCCATGCATCTTTTCACTGACAGCTGGACAACAAATCAATGGATGCCACTTCTTGCGTATGTTGAAGCCCTATGCTGCCAGTCGTTCCGCATGAAGTATTTCAAGCGCAAGGCGAGGGTTGGCTTTCACGATGCGTCACAGTGCTCTGGCCGGGTCGGTTGGCTGCCTGCGTCCCTGCCCCAGTTTCTGAGGGTGGCTGCGCTTACGCCAAGTAGTGAAGCAAACTGCAGTTGAGAAAGCCCGGTTTTAGCCCGCACCAGTCGAACATTCACATCTGAAAACTCAACAGTTCGCGATGCCTCTTCTGCACCCCGCCTGATTCGACCGGCTTCGTTAATGCTGGATGCCAGCTCCTGAAATAATTTATCGTCCATCACCAAACTCCTTCTGCACAAGAACCCGCAACATGCCAAGCTGATCTTTGCTCAGGTTTTCTTGTTTATTTTTGGCATAAGCCAACAGCATGATTTACAGCATAAAAACAATTTTAAAGACGTTGTTTATAATCAATCGAGCTGACCCGAATGACCCTTAGTTAAGGGAGCATGGTTTTACCGAGGTGTAAATGTGCCTGTATAGCGCCCCAAAGTGTCAAGACAGATTTTATACATGATGGAGTTCGCAGGGTAACGCGTTCCCCTTATGCGGTAGGCTGACAGCTTGCTCTGTGGCGGGTTTATTGCAGGATCGGTAAATTGCGCAAACAAACCAAGGGAGGTAACCATGAAAGCAATCATTGTAGCAGTTGCATTTATGCTCGCACTATCAGCCAATATAGGCACAACATTCGCCGAGGATGATGAAGGTCGCGGTTATGAACAGCATGAGTCCAGAGATCATGCTGATCGAGACAAAGATGAACATGGCGACAGGGACAACGACCGTGGCGAACGCCATGCTGTAGATCGGAATGATGCGGGTGGACATAGTCACGCGGAAACGGAATCGGCCAGCCGTTTTTGGGACTGGTTGCCGTTCTAAAACAAGAACACGATAGCATTATAAAACGGGAGTGAAAGCTCCCGTTTTTTTATTCTGCGATGACAGTAACAGCCATGAATTTACACAAAAAACTGCTCACATCACAGTGATTCAAGATGATCGAACTGATTCAAATAATCAGGATTTTTAGCATCAAGACCTTTCGATTGAATCAACAGCTTAAACACTTCGCCCATACCGAACGGCATCAGCATACGCTTGGCATGCGCCAGCAGATGCATGCTGACGGCATCATTTTGTGCCGCTAATGATTCGATCAACGATTGCACCGAGGGCGATTGTGCCAACCAGCCGCCTTGTGACATCCACAGCAAGGGTTTTAGTCCACAATCACGCCCTGCATTCACCAGCGCGGTAAAATCAACATGAGCGGTAATATCACGGCTACCCGGCTCGGCCAATACATCTTCGCTCGCAGTCTGCTCGACATGCGCCAGCAGTGTGCCTTCGATGCGCGCCTGGCGATAATATTCCTGCTGCGAATAACCATAATCGACCGTGAATACAAAACCGCTTTTGATAATGGATGACAACTGCTGCTGCCATGCGAGCAAGCCGGGGTTCCACTCGCTGATATAATTATCCGGCCATGCATCCAGCAGCGCAGCCGAAATAGCCGGTGTTTGTTGCATTGGCTGCTCAGCATCGCGCCACACAAATTCATCACCCTGCAAGGCCACACAGCGCTCGTAAAAAACACCGGCCTGGCGATGAAAACACGACACCGGAAATGCATCGGGCAACTCGTTACTATAATAAATAACATGCTCGGCAGGCTCGATTTCATCCAGCGAGCTACACTGCCGCACGTCCAGATTCCGCTCGGCAAACAACCGGGATTGCCGTTCTCGAAGCCCTGCACAATGCTCGACCGAAATTACTGTTTTCGGTGCAGTCATAGAAAACTGAATCAGAATACCCAGCAATGCCACCAACTGCTGACCGGAACCGGAGCCCTGCTCAATCAACAACCAGTCATCCGGCTCGCCCATCTGCCGCCAGGCATTAAACACCAAATCCGCCATCGCCAACGATGACCATGGGCCAAGCTCGGATGCGGTGACAAAATCACCCTTCTCCCCGAACACGGTTTTGGTATCATAATAGCCCAAGCCCGGCTCATACAATGCAGCCTGCATAAATTGATCGAAGGGCAACAAACCACCCACTGCTTGTATGCGCTGACGCATGATTTTACTTAAAACAAACTCTGACATGGTTGACGATTTTCTCCCCTCGAACTAACGTATCGACTATTCCACCAACAAAACGAGGAAAACAATATGTCTTCAGATTTAATTATTCATGTTAGCGACGAAAGCTTCGATGCTGATGTACTCAAAGCTTCCGGCCCTGTTGTTGTTGATTTCTGGGCTCCCTGGTGCGGCCCCTGCAAACAAATCGCGCCAATTCTGGACGAAGTAGCAGGCGAGAAGCAAGGCCAGGTCACCATCGCCAAAATCAATATCGATGATAATCCCAACACACCGGGTAAATATGGTGTGCGCGGCATCCCTACTCTGATGCTGTTCAACGGTGGCAATGTGCAGGGAACCAAAGTCGGCGCAGTCAACAAAGCCAAGTTATCCGAGTTCATCGACGAACATCTGGATTAATCGCAGATCAATCCAATGCGGTTTATATTAAAAGGCAGGGCT
>CAZKHV010000209.1:0-2633 GCA_964552605.1 uncultured Zetaproteobacteria bacterium
TTGATTGGCTTGCTAATAAAGTCTGTCGCACCACAATCATAGGCTCGCTCAATCGAATCCACATCGTCCACGCCCGTCACCACAACAATTGGGATATCCTGACCATCTGGTATAGCCCGCAAGCTTTTGCAAAATGCATAGCCATCCATGCCCGGCATTTGCAAATCAACCAATATCAACTGCGGCTTATGTTCACTGAACATGGCCAGACCTTCATGCCCGTCACTGGCCTCTATCACGTTAAAACCAGCTTCGTGCAGTGATTCAATCATAATCATCCGAGCCATCGGATCATCATCAATGACCATCACTGTCTCTACCCCACGCTTCTGGTGCATGTCTTCGGCATGTTTACGTCTATCCATGCTCAATCCAAAAGCAAAAGCTATGCCAAGAACAGTTCACAAAAAACACCCAAAAAAGTATCATGGTGTAAAAATAAATCCTCCGTGCGACGAACATTCCACCGCTGCCTGCTTGGGATTGTCAGCATTCTCGACAATAGCATGCTGCATCGACGTAAAGCTTTCCAACTTAACCGCTTCAAATCTCAAGGCAATGCCATCATCCATCGAACGCACAACGACCGCATCAGCAAGAATGGGTAATTCATGTTTAAAGTGCCCCAATAGAATACTAATCTGACATTTACTCTCCGGCTCCAGACTTTGCTCCGTACGCAAAAAAATACCACTCATACTCAAGTCCACTACCTCGACACCAAAAGCTTCTCCGCCTTGTGGTGTCAATATCGCAGAAACAGATACTTTCGAGCGGCTATATTGACGCTGGTTATGGTATAATTTCATATTTCCCCTCCGAACAACAATCACCTTTTCCACAAACACTCGCGAAACCAAGTTTAGAACCAAGCAAGCAGTATAAAACAAGGCAAGTGCTATGCCAATCTAGTATAGCAACGTCTGGAGTTATAATGTTCTAGGCCTGACATGTTCGGATCTCGAGTCAGAATCAAATAGTTAGCTTGCAAGGAAACAACGAATCGTTGAACTAAACAATCGATATGGTTAAATGCGCACCGCTTCACAATCAGGAGATAGACTCATGCACCTAACACATGAAAAAAAATTATTATTCGCGATGATTTTCGCCATTATTGCGGGCGGTGTGTCGGGCTTCATCTGGGGCGAGGCTATGATTGCCGTGGCATGGTTGGGTGAATTATTTCTTACCGCACTGAAAATGCTTATCGTACCCCTGGTCGCTGCCAGCATCATCACCGGTGTAGCTGGCTTGGGCGATGTGCGTAAACTAGGGAGGATGGGTGGCTTATCTGTCGCCTATTATGCTTGCACCACATTGGTTGCTGTTTCAATCGGCTTGTTGATGGCCAATTTATGGCAACCGGGTGTCGGTGTTGATCTCGCTTCCGGATCCAGCGCACTCAAACCGGAAATTGGCGATGTGAGTGTCACCGATTTGATTTTATCTCTCGTACACCCCAATATTATTGACGCAGCAGCCAATATGAAGTTGTTACCGATCATCGTCTTCTGCATTCTATTCGCCGCCGCCCTGACGACCCTCGGTGAAAAAGGTAAACCGGTGATTGCGTTTTTTGAAGGTTTAAACGAAGCCATGATGAAAATGGTCGGTTGGATTATGATTTTTGCGCCAATTGGTGTGTTCGCATTGATATCATCAAAACTCGGGTCTGCTGGTGGTGGCGAGGCATTTTTCGCTCAATTGGCTGGATTGGCCAAATATGCACTGGCGGTCATTTCCGGATTGCTTACTCATGCCGCCGTATTGTCGGCATTGTTAATGCTGCTGGCGCGTCGCTCCATTATTGACTACCTCAGCCACATGGGCACAGCGCTGATGACAGCATTCTCCACCGCCTCATCAAGCGCAACCCTGCCATTGACACTGGAGGGCGTGAAAGCTGCCGGTGTCGATGAAAAGGCACGGCGCTTTGTATTACCACTGGGCGCGACGATCAATATGGATGGCACTGCCCTGTATGAAGCCGTCGCCGTTTTATTTATTGCCCAGGCTTATGGTATCGACTTGAGTTTCGGCCAACAAATGTTGGTTCTGGTTACCGCCACCATGGCCGCGATCGGTGCTGCCGGCATTCCCGAAGCAGGTTTAGTAACCATGGTTATTGTATTGGAAGCCGTTGGCCTACCACTGGAAGGCATCGGCTTGATTCTGGCCATTGACTGGTTTTTAGATCGCTGCCGCACAACCATCAACGTGTTCGGCGATTCCGTCGGTGCTGCTGTTGTCGGTAGATTAGCAACACAAGATAAATAAGCACCGTGCGTCAATATTTGGTCTGTGTTTGAATGCGTACCGAATACTGCGAACATATGAATTGCATAACAAAGCTGAATTCACGAAATGCATAACGATGGAGAGAAGCATGAAACGGTTTTTTATATTGTCAGCACTTGCCGCAGGCCTGCTATTACAAGCAGCTAGCGCAGCTCTTGCCGGTCAAATACAGGTGAAAATGATAACATCATTGGGCACAATCGAACTGGAATTGTATCCGGACAAAGCCCCTGTGAGCGTCGCTAATTTCCTGCGCTATGCCAAACAAGGCCTGTATGACAACACCATCTTTCACCGTGTGATCCCCAATTTCATGATTCAAGGTGGTGGTT
>CAZKHV010000210.1:0-2621 GCA_964552605.1 uncultured Zetaproteobacteria bacterium
AGCATAATAGCAAAGCAACATGAAATCATTTCACCTGCCGGGGTAGGTTTTCCGGGTAGAGCCTAAAAAGAGGATTTTAATAAGGTCGGTGAGCCGAGAAATCGGCCAGTTCAGCCAGCAGTTTGCGAACATCTATATCAATACGACCATCCACAGCCTTCGGCAATAAAGCTTTGGCGCGTTCAGCATAATCCTGTGCTCGGCTCATCGCAAAAGCAGAACCATGCTGTGCCGCCACACGTTGCCGTACCCAGTCCCGGTCACCATCTTGATAACAACCGCGCTCGGAGATTTCCTCCACGCGCATTGCCAGCTCAGCATCGCCCTGCATGGCATGAATCAAGGGCAAGGTAATCTTGCCCTCTTCCAGATCATGGCCGACCGGCTTACCCGCATCTTCCGCTTCGGCCAGATAATCCAGTGCGTCATCCATCAACTGGAATGCCACACCCAGACACATACCGTATTCGGCCATGATCGCGACTGTTTCAGGCGATTGACCGGCGGCATGCGCACCGACTTCGCTGGCTGCTTTAAACAACACGGCCGTCTTGCGCTCAATGACTTCCAGACATTCAGCTTCGGTCATTTCCAAATGAAAGGTACGCGAGAGCTGCAATACTTCGCCTTCTGCCAAAGCGTTGGTGACATTGCTCATTAAACTCAACATGGCCATATCACCATCGGACACCAGCATTTGAAACGAACGCGAAAAAAGATAATCCCCTACCAGCACAGAAGCCTGATTACCCCAAACTCCATTCGCCGAAGGCGAACCACGGCGCTGATCGGATGAGTCCACCACATCATCATGCAACAAGGATGCGGTATGAATAAACTCCACCACGACGGAAAGTGGAATATGGCGTTCACCATGATAGCCGAACAAACGTGCCGTCAGCAGACACAGCAATGGCCTGAAGCGTTTGCCCCCGCTATTGACAATATAATGGCCGATAGCCGGAATCATCATGATATCGGATTGCAAATTCTGATGAATACAGGCATCGACAAGCGCCATATCGGCCTTGCACAGATCAATGGCGCGTTCGAGTGGGGAAAGGGTAAAGTCAGTCACAGCTTGCGCATCGTAAAGCGGCAAAGCGTGCCGTCAAGCCAAACTGGCGTTATCATTGCGATATGGAAATTATTCTCGCATCACGTTCCCCCCGCCGCTTATTGCTACTCCAGAGTGCCGGGTTCGCTGTTGAAGTATGCCCCTCTCATATTGATGAAACAGCCCAGCCGGGTGAATCTGTCACAGATATGGTCGAGCGATTATGTCAGGCCAAAGCCATGGCATGTCAGGCTCCGGCTCATGTACCAATCATCGCAGCCGACACCTTGGTCTGCCTTCACGACCAGGCGCTGGGGCAACCCGATGATCTGGCCCATGCAAAAACCATGTTGCAACAACTGTCCGGTCAAGAGCATGCAGTCTTCACCGGTGTCTGTGTGCGCCTGAATCAACACATATTATTTCAACAAATACGCACAAGTGTGCGTTTTCGCGAACTCGATGAAGCAGAAATTGACACCTATTTAAACCACAACGATATCCTCGATAAAGCCGGTGCTTATGCCATTCAGGCCGGTGCAGCCAGCTTCATCGAAGCCATCGATGGACCACTCGATAACGTCATTGGTTTGCCCGTTCGCACCTGCTTGAATATGATCACTGAAATTAAATTATTAGGCTAACGATTTAACATATCGCTGCCGCTTTTAGGACTGAAACATGAGTGTAGAATTACTGGTTAATGTAGCACCGTTTGAAACACGCATCGCGCGCATCGAAAACGGGCAGGCCGAAGAAATTTATATCGAACGTGAACGTGGCCTGAAAGGCAATATTTATAAAGGGCGCGTGCAGCGTGTCTTGCCCGGCATCCAGGCTGCTTTTGTTGATATCGGATTGCAAAAGGCAGGCTTCCTTTATGCCGGTGATATCGCCACCACCAAACAGCCGGACAGTAGTCTGGCCGATGATTTGGAGCACGCTGTTGAATCGGGCAATGAGAGTGATAGCAACCCGGAAATCCGTGCTGTTCAGCCGCCACGCCGCAATGCACCACCGATTGCCAGCCTGCTCAAAGACAATCAGGAATTGATGGTACAGGTCTCGCGCGAACCGATTGCCTCCAAAGGCCCGCGCATGACCAGTCAAATCGGTTTACCCGGGCGTTATCTGGTCTATTTACCGCACCTTGATCATATTGGCATTGCCAAGCGCCTTGAAGATGTGGATGAACGCGAACGTCTGCTCGAAATCTGCAAGGCGATGGAACTCAAACAAGGTGGCATCATCATTCGCACCGTGGCTGAAGGTAAAGAGAAAGATGAATTACAGCAGGATCTCGATTATTTATTGCGTTTATGGAGTGATATCGAAAAACGATCCAAAAATGCCGCCCGTGGCTCATTGATTCACAAAGAGTTAAATCTGTATTTGCGGGTCATGCGCGATTATGTCGATAGCGATATTGAAAAAATTCATATCGATTCACGCGAAGCTTACGAGGGCATGAAAAAGTTCTCCCGTCGATTCATGCCGGAAGTGAGCAAAAAATTATATTTTTATCCGGGTGACCGCCCTATTTTTGATGTCTACGGTGTCGAAG
>CAZKHV010000211.1:0-2568 GCA_964552605.1 uncultured Zetaproteobacteria bacterium
GCTATGGCAACAACAATCCGAGTTTTTAGCCCAGACTTATCTGGATTATCGCCAAATGGAAAATGCTTTGCGTGTCGAGTTATGGCGCTCAATCGGCCAATTACCCAAAGCAGCCTCGGCGACAGAATGGGAAACCATGTTGCGCCATACATCGATCACAACACCCGATGAACTCACTCAGCGCATGACCCAGGTACATCAATTGTTTCATCGCTTGCTCCACGGCTAGTTCTTTCATCAGACCATTCAAGCAAAACACATCGCCTATGGTTGTTTAAAAGTCACCTGTTGTTGTTCGACCTCTTCGTATAATGTTCGCCCAATGCATTGCGAATTAAACAGCCAACATATCCACGTTTAACCAGCAATACCTTCATCTCTTTCTTACATGGTATCCAACAAATGAATGATAAAATCATAGTAACGCACAACGGTAATTTTCATGCAGATGATGTGTTTAGCATCGCTGCTTTGAAACATATATTCCCCTCTTTTAAGCTGGTTCGCACACGCGATTCAGAGTTAATCGCCAAGGCTGATATTGTGCTTGATGTGGGTGGCATCTATGACCCGGAGACAGGCCGCTTTGATCATCATCAGCGTGGTGGTGCAGGGCAGCGCGAGAATGGTATCCCCTATTCCTCGTTTGGCCTGATTTGGCAGAAATATGGTGTAGAGATATGCCAGGGTAACCAGGCCGTAGCCAATGCTGTTGATGCAGGGCTGGTCTCAACCATTGATGCTATCGATTGTGGTCATGTCGAAGGTGTCTCTCAAGGCATTAGCCTTAGCCAAACGATTGGAATGTTTAACCCGACCTGGCAAGAAGATAGTGACTTTGATACCGCTTTTGATGAAGCGGTTGATTTTGCAGCGCGCCTTTTAACCCGCTTCATTGCAGCGGCCAGCGGTGGCATTAGTGCAAAAGCTATTGTGGCGAAAGCGATAGAGGATGCAGCCGATCCAAGAGTGATTGTATTGGAAAAGTATACCCCATGGAAAAAAACAGTGCTCAACTCATCGGAGGAGGCGCTGTATGTGATTTACCCATCTCAGACTGGCCAGTGGAGAATTCAAACTGTCCCTGTTGAACGCGGTTCATTCGAAAACAGAAAACCACTGCCGAAACCATGGGCTGGCTTATCCGGTAATGAACTTCAAGCAGTGAGCGGCATTGATGATGCGATGTTCTGCCATAACGGTTTATTTATTGCAGGCGCAGAATCCTTTGAAAGCACCATGAAAATGGCATCCATCGCACTGCAAGAAGAGTAAAAGGATAAAGGATCCCCTGCCATGAGCCAAGGCTTTGAAATTCAAATATTTAACCGCTATGAAAATAAAATGGACATTGAAAAAGTCTATGGTGATGGCATGGTGAAGTTTGCATATGGCAACCCTGTTGGACGGCTCTTGGGGCCTGTGGTTGCCAGTAAATTGCTCAGTCAGATCTACGGAAAATCACAAGATAGTTTGAAGTCCGCGCAAAAAGTCGCACCTTTTATCAAAAACTTTCATATTCCAATTGATCAGTATCAAAAAGGGTCGTTCAAAGAGAATCCTATTGAAACATCCTATCAATCCTTTAATGAATTCTTTATTCGAGAGTTTCGTGCAGGGCAGCGGGCATTCACAACAAACGATCATGAAATGGGCGCTTTTGCTGAGGCGCGATATTTTGGCCATGAAAGCATGAGCGATGATCTCACTATCCCCGTGAAGGGCTCGATGTTGCGCGCCATTGACCTGATCGGTGATGCTAAATTAGCCAACGACTTTATCGATGGCCCTCTGATGATCGCAAGATTATGCCCTGTTGATTATCATCGTTACCATTATCCCGATCATGGTAAAACCCTCAATGCCTTTACTGTTCCCGGCAACCTGCACTCCGTCAATCCATTGGCCTTAAAATACAGGCAGGATATTTTCATCAAAAATGAACGACGTGTCGCGATTCTGGAAACGGAACATTTTGGTAAGCTGGCCTATATTGAAGTGGGAGCCACCTGTGTGGGTAAAATCGTGCAATCCTTTGATGAATCCAAACCGTTTAAAAAGGGCGATGAAAAAGGCTACTTTCTCTTTGGCGGCAGCACCGTTGTTTTATGTGGTGAAAAAGGCAAGTGGGCTCCCTCTAAAGATATGTTAGAAAACACCAAGGCAGGCATTGAGACGTATATCCAACTTGGTGATGCCGTTGCTCAAACCAACTAACTTTAAGGCAAGCAAGAAATTCAGGGAGCAGGATTTTATATCTTGATAACCTGAGAGCAACAATATCAAATTATGAAAGCCCGACCCCTTCATTAAAAAAGCTCTTATAGCTTCATGCGACAACAAGCAGCTGCTTGCGATGGGGATGGTTATTGACGCTCGTTACGAATTTTTTCAAGGATTTCCATTGAAATGCGATAACCGTGCTGTCTCATATCCGATATCACCATTTCCGCACTGCTGATAAGGTCACGCTGCTCAGCGACATAAAGCATGCGAACAGTGCCCATCACACATAATTCCAGTCGAATGGCCTGTTTGCGGGCAAGAAAATCATCCATGATAAGCAAA
>CAZKHV010000212.1:0-2562 GCA_964552605.1 uncultured Zetaproteobacteria bacterium
TATTCATACCTCAAGGCTTCGGCAGGCGGCACACTGGCTGCACGCCAGGCTGGGTAAAAGGTCGCCAACACGCCCATGATCAAACTTACACCAACAATCGTTGCCACCGATACCGGATCAATAACGGACGGGATATGATCAATATAATACACATCACTGGACATGAATTTGAAACCCATGAGATGTTCAATCCATGCCATCAAGGTATCCAGCTGCCAAGCCAGCAACAAGCCGAGCGATGCACCAATCAAGGTACCAATACCGCTAAGCAACGTACCCATAAGTAAAAAAATACGCATGACAGAAGCGTGGGTTGCACCCACTGTTTTGAGAATCGCGATTTCCTTGCGCCGTTCCATCACCACCATCACCAAGGAAGCCACCATATTAAACACGGCAACCATCACGATCAGGGATAAAATCACCCCCATGGCAATACGTTCTGTTTTCATGGCTTGGAAAAAAGAACGATGGCGATGCTGCCAATCGGTTACCCATGCCCCCGCAGGCAATGCCCTTCGAGCGGCTTCCGCGACTTGGCTGGCCAGATCTTTGTTGTGCAAAAAGACTTCGATGCCTGTCACCGCATCACCCATCTTATTCAAGCGCTGAATTGCGGCCAATGGCGTTACCATCATCCCAACATCGTATTCATAAAAACCCGAATCAAAGATACCTACAACGTTAAACGCACGCATACGTGGTACAGCACCCGATGGGCTGATACCACCGGAGGGTGACATTAAACGCACTCGATCACCGACTCCCACACCCAGCTTTCGGGCCAGGCTCTTGCCCATCACCAGTTGAAACGGCGAAACATCATTGTTTACAAAACGACCTTCAACAATATGCCGGGCAATATCATCACTGCGGCTCACGTCCACACCCTTTAAAATACCGCCCAAAGCCCTTGAACCATACGAAGCCAGCACCTGTGCTGAAATATAGGGGGCGGCACGTTCGACAGCATCCAACTCTTCCGCCTGTGCCAGCCAGCTACGCCAATCGGCTAAATTATTGCCCGGCCCCTGAATATCCACATGCGATGAAAAACCTAAAATTTTATCACGGATTTCCACCGCCGCACCATTCATCACCGAGAGCACGACAATCAAGGTCATCACACCAATAGCAATACCTGCTCCGGAACTCCAACTGATCAAGGACACGAACTTTTCACTACGCCGCGAACGCAAATAACGCCTTGCCAACATCCATTCGTAGGAACGAAAAAAACCTTGTTTCATAACTACCCCGGCTCAGTGAATCAGCTTAAATAACGGAAATAAATATAAACATGTGAAATCGCAATCGAGATCAACATCAAACCAAACGCATGTTTCATAAACACCAGAAACTGAATTGGATGACCTGCACGCTGAGCAAAGCCGGCCACGATTAGATTCGCCGATGCCCCGATCAAGGAACCGTTACCACCCAAACATGCGCCCAAGGCCAATGCCCACCACAGCGGCTCGATAGCTTCAGGGCCACCAAATGTTGGAGCCATGCTTTGAATCAGCGGAATCATGGTCGCCACAAAGGGGATATTATCAATCAATGCCGATGCAATCGCAGAGACCCACAGAACCGCGCCAACTGTCGCATTAAAATCGCCACCGGTAAGCTCCAATGTTTTGCTCGCCAACATTTCAATCACGCCAGTATGTTCAACACCCGTCACCACAATAAATAAGCCGACAAAGAAGAAAATAGTTGTCCACTCCACATCGGCCATAATGCCTTCGTAAGCATGGTCTTTTTCTTCCAACGTTTGGCCAAAGGTCTGCAACAATAACAATAACGCTGCGCCGAACATGGCGATCGAAGCTGGCTCCAGATGCAGGCTATGCGCCATGGTGAAACCGGTAATGACCAAAAACAAAACAGCCAAACTCTTTTTCAACAAGGGCACATCTTTAATCGCTTCATTTTCATCAAAGCGCATCACCAGGGCTTTGTTTTCATCCGTGGCATGCAAATCACGGCCAAACATGAACCAAATCGCGACAATCATGACCAGAAAAATAAAGGGCGTAATCGGAGCCAGATTCAACAAAAAGTCCATAAAACTCAGATTCGCAGCCGAGCCAATCATAATATTGGGTGGATCACCAATCAGCGTCGCAGTACCGCCCACATTCGAGGCTAAAATCTGAGCAAACAAATAAGGGTAAGGGCGCACACCGAGTGCATCGGTAATCAATAAGGTCACCGGCGCAATCAATAACACCGTCGTAACATTATCCAAAAAAGCAGAAAACACCGCTGTCACAATCGACAGCATCACAAGAATCCCCCAAGGGCTCCCTTTCACCGCTTTTGCAGCTTTAATGGCCACATATTGAAACATGCCTGTTTTCTGACTGATCGCGACAATCACCATCATACCCGTCAACAGGCCGATGGTATTAAAATCCACACCAGCAATCGCTTGCTGCTGGGTAATCACACCGCAGAGAATCATCAGACCCGCACCCAACAAGGATAATACCGCACGATTGAACTTCTCGGCCATAATAAAGGCATACACAATCAATAAAATGGATACCGCCATCC
>CAZKHV010000213.1:0-2550 GCA_964552605.1 uncultured Zetaproteobacteria bacterium
ATTATTTTTAACGCTGTTGTAAGCATGCACTAAGGATGTTTTTTTAGAGGGGCTTCGCCCCTCTTTTTTATGGACTGACGTAAAAGACTAGCATCCGGCCAGTAGTGGGGAAGGAGGGGGGAGGGTACTAGCCGGATGCCATGACTGTTTAGTTAGTGGTCGATATCTGCTTAAGCTGCTTACATATGATGTGCTGTTGAACCGGATCAGTGCTATTGTTGATGTGCCATCGCTTCACTCGGGTTATGCTTCGGCCATGCCAGTTATGACTTTAAACCACATTGATAAATCCTACGGGCCACAGGTGTTGCTCGATGGAGTCTGTTTGAGTGTCGGGCGTGGTGTGCGCATAGGCCTGATTGGCCGCAATGGCGAGGGTAAATCGACGCTGTTGAAAATCATGTCTGGTGGGCTGGAATGTGATGCCGGTGAGGTGACGCTGCGTAGTGGAATTACGGTTGCCTATCTACCGCAAGCGCCGCACTTTGATGCAGGTCAAACGGTATTTCATGTGGTGGCGGAAGGGTTAGGCGGTGTGGCGCAAACCCTGGAAGATTATCACCATGCCTTGCAGACCTTAGAAACAGACAGCTCGGAGCGCGTGCTGAAACAGATTGATGAATTGCAGGCGGAGCTGGAACGTACGGGTGCATGGCAGTTTCACAATCGTATCGAAACGGCTATTACCAAATTGAATCTGGATCCGGATCGCGATGTGGGTGAGTTATCCGGTGGCTGGTTGCGCAGGGTTTCGGTGGCGCGCGCGGTGGTGTCGGAGCCTGATGTGTTGCTGCTTGATGAGCCGACCAATCATCTGGATATCGAATCGATTGAATGGCTGGAAGATTTTGTCGCGGCATTTCGGGGTTCGGTGATATTTATCACCCATGATCGCTATTTTCTCGATGCGGTGGCGGAAGAGATTATTGAGCTCGATCGTGGTCATTTAACCCACTTCCCATACTCCTATGCGGAATATCTGGAGAAAAAGGCGGAGATGCTGGCGGTGGAAGCAACACAGCATCGCAAGTTTGATCAAATGCTGGCTGGTGAAGAGCGCTGGATCAGGCAAGGGATTCCGGCCCGCCGTACCCGCAATGAAGGGCGTGTGCGTGGTTTAGAAGAGCTGCGCAAACAGCGTGCTGCCAGGCGGCTGCGTAGCAATGATGTGGAACTGCGTGTCTCATCTGGTGTGAAGGTCGGCAAGATGCTGATTGAGACCGTGGAGCTTACACACAGCTTTGGTGATACGGTGATCTGCAAGGCATTCAGTCATAAAATCATGTCCGGTGATCGTGTCGGTTTTGTTGGAGCCAACGGAATTGGTAAAACGACGCTGTTGAAGATGATGCTCGGTGAGATGCAAGCGGATGCGGGCAGGGTGCGCCACGGTGTGCGTCTGGCTCCGGCTTTTCTGACCCAGATGCGCGAGTTGGATGAAAAATTAAAGCTGAAAGAAGTGCTGCTACCGCAAGGCGGCAACTATGTGCATCTGGGTGGCCATGAGCCGCGCCATATTGTTTCGTATATGCAAGATTTTCTATTTGATAAAGAGCGCATGAATACGCCGGTGAAGGCGCTCTCCGGCGGTGAGCGCGGTCGTTTGATGTTGGCCAGGCTGCTGCTGGAACCTGCGAATTTATTGGTGCTCGATGAGCCGACCAATGATCTGGATATCGGCACGCTGACGGTGCTGGAACAGGCGTTGGCTAAATATGATGGCACGGTGATTGTGGTCAGCCATGATCGCGCTTTTATGGATCGTGTGGCTTCCCGTGTGCTGGCTTTTGAAGGCGATGGTAAAATCACCCCGATTGAAGGTGGCTATTCGGATTATCTGGCTTGGAAAACCCGGCGAACAGAAAAAATGCAGTCGGAGTCTCAGGCGGAACCATCACAAAAGCAGCCTGTTGCCGCTAAAGCGGAAAAGAAAAAAACCAAGCTAACGTACAAAGAGCAGTCCGAACTGGATACTCTGCCGGCTCAAATCGAAAGTATGGAATCCGAACAATCCGAAATCGAAGCACGCTTCTGCGAGCCGGACTATTTCACAGCCAACCCCGAAGCCTTTCAGGCCGACCAGCAGCGGCTTACTGAACTCGAATCTAAGCTTGAAACCGCCTATGCCCGCTGGGAAGCGATCGAAGCCAAACAGGAAACCCTTAGCGCCTGATCCTCCTCCCTTTCTCTCTGTCCCATATTTATGGGACAGACAGCCTAAAAATCAATGTGCAGAGTTGGCCTGATGAGATATGCCTGTCAATGCGAGATACAGAATATTCGATATGTTGTGTGCCATGAAGTCTGCTTGAGGCATGTGGGTGCGGGTCAGCAAGGTGCAGCCGAAAACAAACAGCCAATCCCTGGATCATGACATGAACAGATTTGATGTTGCATGGACATGGTTGAAAAAATATCTGCGAAAAGGACGAAAACAACCGCTTAATGTGCGTACGTTTGCTGGTGATTTCGTGGCGCAAAGGGATGAAAATGGGCAGGCCGTCAGTTATGGGGATTATTTAACGTATGCTGAATCCGGTCATGATTTAA
>CAZKHV010000214.1:0-2535 GCA_964552605.1 uncultured Zetaproteobacteria bacterium
CAAATGGCCTAATAAATGCTACACTAAGGATTATGTTGGGGAGCATATTCAATTCACACACACGCCACTTAACGCTGTTGCGGCGTTTTGCTCAACTATTCATGCCTGTTGCCGCCGCTATTTTGTTTTTCTCTATTTATCTTGATGGCACGCAGGCCAGCAACAAACAGCAAGCATTGATGGACAACGAACGCTTGCGCATATCCCAACAAGTACAAACCATTCATCAAACCTTTGAGAATATCATTGCCGATCTCGTTATTTTATCCAAACACAGTGATTTCACTCATCTTTCAACAGCCAATCCCGATACACGCCAATACCACCTAGACGAACTAGCCAAAGAGCTCAGACAGTTTCATATTCACAAGCCGCATTATGACCAAATCCGCTTCCTTGATGTAAACGGCATGGAAATCATTCGTACCAACCGCATCAATCACCCCAACAGCAGCAGTGTTGACATCATCAAAACCAGCGCACTGCAAAACAAAAAACACCGTTCTTATTTCGCCAAAGCCATAACACTTAAAAAACAAGAGATGTACATCTCACCCATGGAACTGAATATTGAACACCGGAAAATAGAACAACCCTCCCGACCTACCATTCGCTTTTCTATGCCCTTATTTGACCCCAACGGTCAAAAATTTGGCATCCTTACCCTAAACTATAATGCCAGCGCACTGCTCCAGCGCATAAAAAAAAGCGGTCTCAGTAATGGTCGCCACCTGTCATTATTAAATAAACAAGGCTACTGGCTGGAAAGCTCCGATTCATCCAACACATGGGGATTCATGCTGGTCAAGCGATCCAACAAAGTATTCAAAAACAAACACCCTGATGTATGGAAAGCAATACAAGCATCGTCAGATGGACAAAGCATCAATAATGATGGCCTTTTTACCTTTATCAAAGTACAACCGCTGGATTCAATTAAACGACGACTGGATAACAACCTCCCGCCCGAAATGATCTATCACGCCATTCCAAAGGCTTACACCTGGATTCTACTTTCTCACATTCCAGCCAACAAAACCGCAGCCATTATCAGATCTTCATCAACTACCCACACAATCGTAACCGCGCTAGTGCTACTAATATGGCTCATCATTTCGCTCATATTGGTCTACAACAGAGTCGCGAAAGAACAAACACAACAACAGTTGGCAGAAAAAGATATTCAGATTCGGCATATTGTTGATGCCGCCATGAATGGCATCATCACCATCAACGAGCATGGCATCATTCAGTCGTTCAACCCTGCTGCCACTCAAATGTTCGGCTATGAAGAAGATGAGGCCATCGGGCAAAACGTATCGCTGATCGTTTCACCCCCCCATGACAGCAAACATGATGGTTATCTACAACGCTATATCAGCAGCAGAGAAGCTCACATTGTAGGCAAGCCGCGTGAAGTGATGGGCAAACGCAAGAACGGCAGCTTATTCCCAGTCGAACTCTTCGTCAGCGCCAGACAAATTGGCAAACATTGGCTGTTTATCGGCATCCTGCATGATATCAGTGAGCGCAAAGCCATGCAGGCCAAACTGGTAGAACTAGCCACCACCGATGGCCTGACTGGATTATTCAATCGCGCCCATTTCAATGATCGGCTGAACGAAGAGTTCAAACGCAGCAAACGCTATCAGCAGCACGCCTTATCACTGATGATTCTGGATGCCGATCATTTCAAATCAGTCAATGATTATTACGGCCACCAGGCTGGAGATGCACTATTGATTGCTATCGCCCAGATGACCCAGCAATGCGCCCGTGAAACAGATATCGTCGCCCGCTATGGCGGCGAAGAGTTCGTTGTGATCATGCCGGACAGCAACGCCAATGAAGCCCTGCAACTGGCTGAACGCGTACGCAAATCTATTGAAGGCATTCAGATTGAGCATAATGGCCACAGCATCAACAGAACCGTATCGATTGGCATTGCCTGCCTAGAGCATTCAGACAGTGATAGTGATGTACTACTCAGTCGCGCCGACCAAGCGCTCTACCAAGCCAAAGAAAACGGTCGTAACACGGTTGTACTCAGCTGATACTGCAACAGCGTTTTATCACGCTGGATTAATCCAGCGTGTGTAACATCGCCTCGCAAGCTTTCTTGGCATCGTCAAAGAACATCATGGTTTTATCCATGTAGAATAAATCATTATCCAAGCCGGCATAACCGACCGACAACGAACGCTTGACCACCACCACATGGCCAGCCTTGGATACATCAAGAATCGGCATACCATAGATAGGACTAGCTGGATCCGTTTTGGCCGATGGGTTGGTCACATCATTGGCGCCAAGCACCAAGGCCACGTCAGTATCACCGAACTCAGGATTGATTACATCCATTTCGTAAACAATATCATACGGCACATCCGCTTCAGCCAACAACACATTCATGTGTCCGGGCATACGACCAGCCACCGGATGAATGGCAAATTTCACCTGCACATCCATTTCCAACAGCTTATCCACCAACTCTTTCAAGGCATGTTGAGCCCGCGCCACCGCCAAACCATAACC
>CAZKHV010000215.1:0-2501 GCA_964552605.1 uncultured Zetaproteobacteria bacterium
GACTCGTCCCCCCACCTTCTCGCTACGATCACCCTAAGTCCGACAGACTCCTAGTGCGCCTGCATGGTTTTTTCATGATTACCATACAAACCATTTACAAAATGTTGCGGAGTATAAAGCTGAATATGTCAGCCCGATGACAAGCCTTCGAGCCTTAAAAATCATTTGAGCTACTTGTAAACCGGAGTGGATAAGATGCAACCCCACTTCGAGTGGCATGGTGATTAGCGTGGCGACACGCCAAAGCGGGGAAGCAGATTACCAGCTACGACTGTTGCAAGTGGCTCATTTACAGCAGTTTTTTGTATTTCATACGGTGCGGTTGCGTTGCATCTTCACCAAGTCGTTTCTTCTTATCGATTTCATATTCTTCAAAATTTCCTTCAAACCACTCGACATGACCTTCACCCTCAAAGGCCAACATGTGAGTTGCCACCCGATCCAGGAACCAGCGATCATGCGAAATCACAATCGCGCATCCAGCGAAATCCAGCAGCGCTTCTTCCAGCGCACGTAATGTTTCCACATCGAGATCATTGGTTGGCTCATCGAGCAGCAACACATTGCCACCCTCTTTGAGCATCTTGGCCAAATGCACGCGATTGCGTTCACCACCCGATAATTGACTAATTTTTTTCTGCTGATCGCCACCCTTGAAATTAAAGCGACCACAATAAGCCCGGCTCTGCACTTCCACCTTGCCCAGATACATCGAATCGGAACCACCGGAAATTTCTTCCCACACCGTTTTACTAGCATCGAGTGCATCACGCGATTGATCGACATACGACACATTCACCGTCTCGCCGACAATCAGCTCACCCGAATCAGGCTTTTCCTGACCAGTCAACATACGAAACAAGGTGGTTTTACCGGCTCCATTGGCTCCAATAATACCGACAATGCCACCACGCGGCATACTGAAATTAAGATCTTCCACCAGCACACGATCAGCAAAACCTTTATTCACATGTTTCGCATCAAAGACAATGTCCCCCAAGCGCTCACCACTCGGAATGAAAATCTGTTTGGTGGCATTGCGTTCCTGCGCTTCGCGTCCGGCCAGCTCATCAAAGGCTTTCAAAC
This sequence comes from uncultured Zetaproteobacteria bacterium, assembly GCA_964552605.1. GTDB lineage: Bacteria > Pseudomonadota > Zetaproteobacteria > Mariprofundales > Mariprofundaceae > Mariprofundus. The sequence continues at coordinate 1,087 of CAZKHV010000215.1, forward strand.
GCGCTTTGGATTTAGCATGACGGCCTTTGGTGCCAGCCCTCACCCATTCCAGTTCCTGACGAATGGCTTTCTGACGCGAGGATTCCTGTTTTTCTTCCACCGCTAAACGCTTCTCTTTCTGCTCCAGCCAACCGCTGTAATTGCCTTCAAACGGAATACCGCGACCACGATCGAGCTCCAGAATCCAGCCGGCCACATTATCGAGAAAATAACGATCATGCGTTACCGCCACCACGGTACCCGGATAATCATGCAAAAAGCGCTCCAGCCATGCCACCGATTCGGCATCGAGGTGATTGGTCGGTTCATCGAGCAACAACATATCGGGATTGGAGAGTAACAAGCGGCACAGCGCCACACGACGGCGCTCGCCACCGGAGAGTTTGCTGACATCGGCATCCCAATCCGGCAAACGCAGCGCATCGGCCGCCACATCCAATTTGCGATCCAGATTGTGCCCATCACCGGCTTCAATAAAGTCTTCCAGCCTGGCCTGTTTGGCCGCAATCGCATCAAAATCGGCATCGGGTTCCGCATACGCGGCATACACCGCATCCAGCTCTGCCAAAGCATCTTTCATCGGCTGCACCGCTTCTTCGACATTGCCACGCACATCCTTATCCTCATCGAGTTCAGGCTCCTGCGACAAATAACCAATGCGAATGCCCGGTGCAGGTCTGGCTTCACCCAGTATCTCGGTATCCAAACCCGCCATAATACGCAGCAAGGTGGATTTACCCGAACCATTCAGACCCAACACACCAATCTTCGCCCCCGGAAAAAAGGACAGATAAATGTCTTTCAATATTTCCTTTTTGTTGGCCACCACTTTGCCAACGCCTTCCATCGAATAGATATACTGATAATCGGCCATAAAAACCCCTGAGTGTAATTTAAAACTGAAGCCAAAGCATAACAGCAATGCCTACATCCGAAAGATTGCCATTGCTCTCCTAGGGTTGACGCACAATGATGAACAACGTCAGATTAACAGATTATCGGGAGGGCGCATGCAAAAACGATTTGATCTGGGGCACTTGGGCATCGCTGTTGGCATATTGTATTGGCCAGCGGAAGCCTTATTGCACAGCCTTATCTTCGGAAACAATCATTTTACCGATAGCCTGCTTCGCCCCGATGCCAATGAGCTCTGGATGCGCAGCTTGATTTCATTCTTATTTATCGCTTTTGGCCTGTATGCCCAACGCACGGTTCATCATCAACAGCAGCTACAAAAGCATTTGAGCAGCGAAAAAGAACGATTGTTGCAAATTATCGATAGCAGCTACGATGCCTATGTCAGCATTGATCAACACAGCATCATTACCGGCTGGAATCATAGCGCTGAAAAACTATTCGGCTGGCCCAAACAACGCATTATAGGCAAAAAACTGGACACCATCATTCCAAAACCT
>CAZKHV010000216.1:0-2500 GCA_964552605.1 uncultured Zetaproteobacteria bacterium
ATGATAGACCTTGGTGTATTCATCGAAAACGTGGAATGAATACACCAAGGGTTAAATGATTTCGCCGAGGCTAGTTATTTCTCTGTTAACGACTTGGGTTTATAAAGCCACATTTGATACAAACAGGTGAGCAACTGGCCGCCGAACGCAACACCCATCAGTGCGCCGTTTGCAATGACCACATAAGCAAACCCCGGAATGATTTTAGTGATGTACCAGGATGCGATATCCATAATCAGGAATAGGAATGGTATGGTCACAACGGTTCGCTTTAACCACGGTGGTATGTCTGACAACAAAAAGATGCGCCCGACAAAAAAGAGAATAAATGCGATGCCGAACAAGTGAATATGAGATACGCGCACTAAGGTAGGGATCGTCGCCCCTGTATCTGTTTCCGTCAGTTTGAGTACATTGTTATAGGAGTCAAAATGTGGAATGGGTAAGCCGCTATCGGCGGAATGACACATCACACAATTGTTTTGCAGAATGGGATTCACTTTTGCATTAAATTCTTCTTCTGTCGCACCATGCTGAATCCAGTCGAGGATATCCTGTTTGGCAGCCTTATTGGGCAAGTTGGATTCCATAGGGCCGTTAATGGCCGCTCCGAGACGGGTTTGGTTATGGCTGCCATGATAGGCATACATGACATCTGTAACCGAGAGTCCTGGCTCTCCATCACGGCCCTGATGGGTGTAATACATGTTCAATAAAGCGAATAAATAGCCGATTCCAATAGTAATAAGAAACATCGAGTCGAGCAGCTTTTCACTGGTTGATAAGTCGGAAAAACGTTTGTACATAGCCATGATTTTAAATCCCTTTATTTTTTTTGGCATTATAGCGACATAATAATAAAAACCAATAAAAACAAATAGTTGACTCTTTTAGTCGGTTATTGTTTTGTGCTGGATGTTTGGAACCAGATAATGGCTGAGGATTCATCATGAAACAGACCATCGAGTTGGGCTTCATAAGCCTTGTTTAAAATATGGCCCATTTCCGGGCCAGAAGGAATACCCAAATTCAGCAGTGTTTTGCCAGTCAAAAGTGCTTCGGGTTTGTTGTGATGATGTTGCAGTTTTTGCGCTGCTTGCAGCCAAGGCAGAGCAGCTCGACAGGCCGGGCGTGGTGATCGGCCGGATGCATCGGCTTCGACCAGCATTTCCCATAACTCGATATTGGCAGGTTCAAGCCGGTGGGCGAGTCGGCGGACAGCGCGTGGACTGGGCTCACCATGCAAATGTGCCAGATGTTCAGCAATGAGGGGGGCAATGTATGGTATGATCCGGGTCGGTGCAGCAATGCTGTTTAAGAATACCTTGGTCACAGGCACTCCCGCTTTGCAATGGCCGGGTGAGCTGATGTCTCCCGTCGCATCGATATGCGTGGTTTCGGGCTTGGCCAGATCGTGGCATAGAGCGGCAAAAACGAGCTGCTCTGTCTGGGTGTCATCGAGTTGGTTGCGACTGGCGATAGTTGCGGCCTGATCGCAGACTAGCAATGTGTGTACCCAGACATCACCTTCTGGATGCCAATGTGGTGATTGTGGGCAGTTGAGTAAAGCTTCAAGCTCGGGATACAGGCTGAGCCAGCCGTTATCATGCAATGTCTGCAACCCGTATGACGGGTGGGGTGAATGACTCCATTTTTGCCATTCGATCCATACGCGCTGCTTGGATAACGTGTCCGCTTCATGCAATAGATCCCGACATAAGCTGGCGGTTTCGGGGGCGAGCTTTAATTGGAAACGTGCAGCAAACTGCATGGCTCGCAAAGGCCTGAGTGGATCTTCAGAAAAAGCAGGGCTGACATGTCGTAATATTTTATGTTCAAGGTCGTTCAGGCCACCATGATCATCGACAAATGTTTGCTCTAACGGATCGAACATCATGGCGTTGATCGTAAAGTCCCGGCGTAGGCTGGCTTTGTGAATGGATATAAAGGGGTCGGGAGTGACCTCAAAAGCACGGTGCCCTGTGCCTAATTTTCTTTCACAACGGGGCAGTGCTACATCGAATTCAATACCTTCAAAACACAATTTAAACACACCGAACTGTTGGCCGACATGCTGGCAACGGCCGAGTTTTTTAAGTGTTTTTTGCAATATGTTTGGTTCAAGACCATAGACTTCGAGGTCAAAGTCCTTGGGCTGTATGCCAAGGATTAAATCACGCACACAGCCTCCAACCAACCAGGCTGTGCCCCCGGCTGTGCGAAGCTGCTGACATAGGTTGAATAATGATTCGGGCAGATCATTTGTATTCAATATCGACATGGGCTAATTCCACGTGCTGGAGCCGATAAAGGCAAGCTGTTGATCTCAGTGAACGGTTTTGATTCTGTTATTCGCCTTGATACAGAGTCACTTGCATCTAAGCTCGCTTGAAATCTCTAGCATCTGAGCCAGTGCTGTTTCTAGGTCGTCCACAATTTCTTGAGCTAGGAGTCTGTCGGACTTATGAGAAATCTACTGCGCAGCAGGGATAACGGCCCA
>CAZKHV010000217.1:0-2499 GCA_964552605.1 uncultured Zetaproteobacteria bacterium
ACCGAAGCAAACCGTATTGGCTCGCTGTTGACGTATCGTTCAATGGCATCGGAAGTATGCACCGATGCAGTGCTGCAACATTCCGGTTTCCGTTTGTATGCTCCGGTGACGCAAGCTGATGCGAGCATGCTCTGGTTGGAAGTGGGATCGGATACAATATGGAGTACGGGGGCTTTTGCTGTGTCTGAGCCTGAAAACGGTGATCTGTGGCAGCCTCAGCGTGGAAGTAGTATTGTATTATGTCCGCTGACGGCTTTTGATCGACAAGGCGGGCGATTGGGGATGGGAAAAGGTTGTTTTGATCGTTGGTTGTCTCAGCATCGAAACCATATTGATCAGGTGATTGGGTTAGCTTTTTCATGCCAGGAGGTCGCACAAGTGCCGCAGGATAGTCATGATATGGCGATGGATTATGTTATTACGGAAAAAGAGGTTATTGCATGTATGAATCATTAGCCGGTGATATGAAGATATTGGTGATCGGCGATGTGCTGGGTCAAGCGGGTCGCCGGGCTTTGAAAGAGCATTTACCCGGTTTGATTGATATGCATCAGGTCGATTTTGTGGTGGCCAATGGTGAAAACCTGGCCCACGGTTTTGGGACTACTGAAAAAGTGGCCGGCGAGTTGTTTGACTTGGGTGTGAATGTGCTGACCAATGGTAATCATTGCTGGGATCAACGCAGTTTCCTTGAACATATTGATGAGGACGATCGTTATGTGCGTCCGATGAACTTTTCTGAATTTGCCCCGGGTCGTGGCTGGACAGTGCAGGAAACAGCCGCCGGATTTAAGGTGGCGGTGATTAATGTGATCGGTCAGGTGTTTATGGGCTCGTGGGACTGTCCGTTTGCGGCGGTGGATCAGGCCATGGCGGAAATTCCGGATGATGTTAGTGCGGTGTTGGTGGATATGCATGCTGAAGCGACCAGTGAAAAAATGGGCATGGGCTGGTATATGGATGGCCGCGCTTCGTTTGTTTATGGTACGCATACTCATGTGCCGACGTGCGATGAAATTATTCATGCTTCGGGCACAGCTTATCAGTCGGATATTGGTATGACCGGCTCGTATCAATCTATTATTGGCATGAAGGTCGAGGGGGCTTTGAGGCGTATGGTGCAACGTTTGCCGCAACGTTTTGAAGCAGTTGAGCGTGGGGCAACTATCTTTGCGACTCTGGTAACGATTAATCCTGCCACACGTATGGCGACAGCGATTGAGCGAATTCATATTCCACCGTCATAGTGAGCATGGAGCATAGTAAAGGCATTGCCTTTGCAACACATCATAGCCAAGCTTGGGCAAGAGAGGAGAGCAGGCATGCGTATTCGTGAGGTAAAATGATAGCTGATCATGGTGTGCAAGATGTATCTTTTCCTCAGTGTGAACGCGCTGGACTGGGGAAGCTGCGCCTGCAATTCAACTGCAGTAGTGATTGTCTTGCGGTGTTGCGTTCCATTGTAGCTGTCATGACGGCTCGATCCGGGATGGATAAAATACGCAGCAACCGGGTGTGCATCGCTGTGGCTGAGTTGTTTGCCAATATATTGGCACATGCCTATGGTGGTAAAGCGGGACGTTTGGACTTTGAGACTTGTATCGATGTGTGTGATCAGGGTGGTTATGAGCTGAGTTTTGATTTTCGCGATTATGCTTCAGTGGGCTGGTTGGGCAGTGTTGAAGAGAGCGCTGCAGCGGAAACGGATGTTGAAAACCTATGTCCGGGTGGTTTGGGTTTGAAGTTGATTTATTCGGTTTCTGATCGTTGTGAGCACGAGGTGCTTGAAGATGGTAATCGCTGGCGTTTGATTTTTCATCTGAATGAGGTGAATAGTGATGCGTGCGCTAGAGGCGAAAACAGAGGCGAGAGTCGGGGAGAAGCTTAATGGATACACAGCTTAAATTTGAACGGCAGGATCGTGATGAAAATCATGTTCAGCTGCGCGTTGACGGTGATGTAACGATCCACACTTCGCCGCGCATGCGGGAGCAATTAAAGCCGCTGTTTACTGCGACAATGCAAGAAATTCGTGTTGGTCTTGATGGTGTGGACTTTATGGATTCATCCGGTATCGCGACACTGGTGGAGGGTTTGCAGTGGTCGCGACTGACCGGTGGCCGTTTTATTTTGTCGGGTTTGAGGGACAATGTGCGTGATGTCTTTGCCTTGGCCAAGCTCGATACGGTGTTTGAAATTGATGCCCATGGCGATGAGGAAAGCCCTGCGTGAGTTATAGTGATCTGCGTGACTTTGTGGCTGATTTGGAACGGCGGGGGTTATTAAAACGCATTAGCACTGAAATCAGTAGTCATTTGGAAATCACCGAGATATCCGATCGTGTATTGCGTCAGGCGGGGCCTGCCCTGTTGTTTGAAAATGTTGTTGATAAAGAGGGCAACAAAAGCACCATGCCTGTGTTGAGCAACTTGTTTGGTACGGCCGAACGCATTGCCTTGGGTATGGGTCGCGAATCGGCTGATGAATTGCGCAGTATCG
>CAZKHV010000218.1:0-1181 GCA_964552605.1 uncultured Zetaproteobacteria bacterium
CTGGCTTCGGCGGTGGTGCGTGTGGGTTTGTTGTTAATTAACGGACTCTGCTGCAACCAATAACGTGTGTGTTGGACACCTGCCGTCAGTGTGGCAGATAAACCACCACCATCGAGTTCCCATGGCATCTCGATATAGGGGTGTATATTGACTCGCCAGCCCTCTTCACCGCTTCGACGACTGAAACGCGTGCTTTGCTGGTCAATATGGGCGATAAGATTAGGCGAGAGTTCCCATTGCGCCGTGCTTTGCAAACGCGGCAGGATTTGCAGGGTCGTGGCATTGCTTTGCAGCAATAGGTTTTGCAAATGCATGCCCTGCAGCGACCAATTGGCCATGAAACTCTGAGATTGAATCGTTTGAGATAGCGTTGCGACACTTTGTAAAAACACCGAACTGATTTGATTGCCCGTGGCATAATCGGCCACATACAAACGATCACTGACATGATCTGCTTTAGCGCTTAATTGCATATTGGCCGGCAAACGCCATTGCAGTTCAGCGCCCAAACGACTGCGTGTCGAGCCTGCAATGGTATCATTGATGCCGGCAATATTGATTTTTTCATGGCCATAGCTGGAAACGTGGCGCGTTTCGAGTTCCCCCATGATACCTCGCGCACTCATCCAACGCGGGGTTAATGTGAGATCCCAGTTGGCTTGTGGGGCAAGGTATAAAGGCAGGGATATTTCGGTTCCACGCCGTTTTCCGGTGGCAAGGTTGGGCATTAATAGACCGGATTTGCGTTTTAATGCCTGTTGCCACCAAGGGGTATACAACACCGGTACATGCCATAGTTCCAGACGAGCATTGTTGGCGCTAAAGCTACCATCAGCTTGATCAATGACAGCATGACTGGCTGCAACACGCCATGATTCTTCATCAATGGGGCAGGCTGAAAAAAGCACTTCTTCGGCTTCATAGGTTTGATCATCAATGCGTTTCACCCGTTTAGCATTGATCCGTTCACCACCTGCCAGTGTGATGATAGCGTGATTCATGTGCCCGGTTTTGCTTTGGGTCTGCATGATCGCCTGATCGGTTTCGATGGTGGCTTTATCCGATTTGATGATGACATGGCCTTTGGCTTCCAGCACATGTTGATTGGCGCGGTATTTTACTTCATCGGCCATGAGCGTGTCCCACTGGCGCTTGATGACCACATGACCACGGGCGATGAC
>CAZKHV010000218.1:1281-2490 GCA_964552605.1 uncultured Zetaproteobacteria bacterium
AAACTATCCGAGGATAAGACCAATAAACGCAAGATGCGATCTTTATTGGCGCGAATCAGTACACCGATACGTAAGGCGGGCAGCAAGTGAGCCAGCCGTAAGGCCATCAACATGCGCAATACCGGTGAGGATAATAGCACCACGACGACTAAATCAAACCAGTTGGATTTCATCCAGGCTGCACGATCATCGGCGATGCGCCAGCGCATAAAAAACATCATTACAAAAGAAATCAATACCGCCATGGTGGTCCAATCGGGTAAGTCATCAACGAAGGATGTTGCGACAGCAACCATGGTTGCAACAAACATTGCAACATCGAGAGTGCGTTGGAGTAGGAGCCGTCGGGTCATTTAGAGTCGCGTGTCGATGGGAAAGCTTATTTGTGCTCGCCGGCCTTATGACCAAAGTAAAGGGCCAAGGCAACCAAGCAAATGCCGCTACCCATATATAGTATGTCCAGTGGCTCTTTGAATTCGACATGCAATACATTTTTGAAAAATGCTACAATTAGAATCATCAGGATCACTTTACCCAAGCGATCTTTCAAATCATCCAGGCTTTCGATTTGTAGCAATTTTCCTGCGGCTGGGTTATCCCGGGCAATCTCGATATGATCAATATGCAGTTCATACACACCAAGGCCAAAAATAAGTAATACCATAGCCAGTAGGAAATCATCAACGGCAGTAATGACATGACTGACTACATTGGTGTGGAAGTCCGGAATAGTATGACCCAGAGCATAGACATTAAAAAATTCAACCAATAGTTGCCCCATATCAAAGGCCGATAAGATAAATAATAGTGCCATGCCGATAATACAGGACCAAACGGCCAGCAGTGTCAGGTACCGTGAACCCCAAAGCATCTTTTCAAAAAATAATTTCATAGTATCCCCCTCAGAATAATTCTGCTGAACCTAGCGTATTGCGTTTGAACCGTCAGCAGGATTGATGCCAATATATGAAAAATCACAGATGGGCTGCATTAAGCCGGCCAATCACCAGCCCCTGGGCGCAATAGTTCGGGTTCATGAGCACACAGGTCTACGACTGTCGTTGGTTCCATTCCACCCCAGCCTGCATCCAATACAGCACAGGATAAATGTTTCAAAAGCGGCACAAAGATATCGGGATCCATTGCCGGGTTGTTCTCGTCAGGGAATCCCAGTGTCGTACACAATAATTCTGCGCCGTATTCTTCCAA
>CAZKHV010000219.1:0-2477 GCA_964552605.1 uncultured Zetaproteobacteria bacterium
CGCATGCCTTCACCATTGGAGGAAGTTAAGCCCGATAATGACAAGGCTTTGATAATCCATAGCGAACCATCTTCGGCAGGCAATGATAGTTTCGGCACATCATCCGGGATTTCTTTTTTGGCGAATTGTGCTTCAAAACCCGCACGCGCCACCTGCCCTGCCCCTTCGCCATGGAAACGCTCGACTATCGTAGCTGCCAATTGTTTTTTGGCTTCCATCGGATGCATGGCTTTCACCTCATCCAGGTTCACATCGGTGAGTAATTCATAATATTTAAACATTAAATCATCCGATGCACTCATCAATTTGCCAAATTGATCTTTGGCCGATTCCGCTACCCCGACATAATTATTCAACGACTTGGACATCTTGTTCACGCCATCCAAGCCTTCCAACAGCGGCATGGTTAAGATCACCTGCTGTGGTTTTTCATAAGCGCCCTGTAACTGCCGCCCCATCAGTAAGTTGAACTTCTGATCGTTACCACCAAGCTCAACATCGGCATCAAGTGCTACCGAATCGTAGCCCTGCACCAGCGGATAAAGAAACTCATGAATAGCAATCGATTGGCCACCTTTATAACGTTTCTCAAAATCATCACGTTCCAGCATGCGCGCAACCGTCGCTTTACCTGCGATACGAATCAGATCTGCAGCCGACAATTTGCCCAGCCACTCTGAATTAAAACGCACTTCGGTCTGTTTTGGATCGAGAATTTTAAACACCTGGTCTTTATACGATTCTGCATTGGCCAAGACTTCATCAGCAGTCAACGGCGGACGTGTTTCATTTTTACCGGTTGGATCACCAATGGTGCCGGTAAAATCACCAATCAAAAAGATCACCTGATGGCCGCATTGTTGAAACTGTCTGAGCTTTTCAAGCAATACCGTATGCCCCAAATGCAAATCTGGTGCCGTCGGATCAAAGCCTGCTTTCACACGCAGTGGCCGATTCTCTTTCTCAGCCAGTTTCAGTTTCGCTTCGAGACTACCGGCAGGTAAAATCTCCAACGTACCACGTTCAAGCAGTCTCATTTGTTGCTGAATATTCATCGTCACCTTCACCTTTCATCCTCATTCAATTCACGTTCGCCAATCATGGCAGCCTATCGGACTCTCCGCTAGCGCAGTGAGAGCCATCACAGATGCATCATGATAATGCTATATCTTGCGTGCCATCTGCAACATGATGGCGCATCATCAGGCCTGATAAGAATTCCACGAAGTAGATAACAAGGAGATAATATGAGCGACACGCAAAAGACCAGTAGCGACACATCCACAACGAGCAACGCAGATCAATCAACAACAACCTCATCCAACTGCCATAGTGGCGCATGCTGCAAACCACACACCTCACTTTATATATCCATCGCCGCTTTAGCTCTGGCCGGTTATGCCGCATTCAATGTCAGCTCTAACCACGACAACAGCGCCATACAAACAGAAATGAACAATCTCGACAGCAAACTATCCGGCATCAATCAACAGATGGAGACATTGAGTCAGGCTGTACAAGACAACCGTGATAATCTGGTACAAAACAAATTAAAAAAAGCACTGGAAAATATCCGTGATATCAGCGGTATCGCAGAAGAAGGCTCAAAAGCAGCAATTTCCAAAGTGGAAAGCATGTTGCAACATTTAACCACGATGGGAGAACAGCTGATCGCCCCGACACCCAACGTACCAACACAAACAGAGCCAACATCCGTAGAACCATCAACACCAGAAGCTGCAATCGCTTCCCCGCAGCCTGAGACACCACCAACCGAACCAACCACAGCTGAAAGTGCTGTTCCGGAATCGTCTGCGTCCACAACCCCAGCTACGGATAAAGCAGTTGCGATTGAAGCAACAAGTGCGAACGAAATACCCGCAGAAAGCAATGCTGCCAGCGCAGCAAACAAAGCCATCGAACCTGCAATAAAAACAATGCCTGAAAGCGATCCATCTGCCCCTCAGGCTTTTTAAGCATCCCTAAAACTCAGGGCGTATAAAACAAAAAGGCTCACTTACATTGTAAGTGAGCCTTTTTATGAATACAGCAATTGAGAGCAACGACTAGCTACGCACCCATTTCACCAGCAACCAACCGATAGCGACAGCAACAAGTCCAGTCAGACGAATCACCTGCGGGGGTATCTCCGGCAGCTTACGCATCGCATCGATCATGGCTTGTGGAAACAGCGCATAGATCGCGCCTTCCAATACCATCACCAAGCCCACTGCAACCAATAAATCATCCATGATTGCAGGCTCGTCCTTTATCGATTACTTGTGCGACTGCTGAAAGTAATTAAAGAACTCGGAGTCCGGTGAAATCACCAAACGCGTATTGCTATCAATCGACTTACGATACGCTTCAAGCGAACGTGTAAAGGCATAAAAATTCGCATCTTTGTTGTACGCCTTGGCATAAATACCAGTCGATTCCGCATCGGCTTTACCACGCACAATTTCAGACTTCTTATA
>CAZKHV010000220.1:0-2473 GCA_964552605.1 uncultured Zetaproteobacteria bacterium
GGGGCGATAGCCCTGTCCTATATGCTCCGATGGTTGCTCATGCGCTATTTTATGCTTATCAGTCCCGGCGTGGATACGATTCGCAACTGGGCATGGTTCTATGCCGCAGGAGCTTGCGCATCCGGGCTCTTATGGGGCGCATTGCCGTGGCTGATGCTCAATACTGCATCGATTTTCAATGTACTCTATATTCTTATGGCACTGAGTGGTCTTATTGTTGGCGCACTCGGTGTTCAGTCACGTTTTTTCCCCGCTTATGCTGCTTTTGTCATTTCTATTGAAGTATTGACCTGCGCTCGCTTGATGGTTGAGGGCGGTGAGCTTCAGGCGATTGTTGTGCTGGTGATCATCTTCTCGATTGCCCTGCTTGCTTATGCCAGAGATTATCATCAGCTGATGTGTAAGACGATTCACCGTCAATTTGAAAATACGGATTTAATCAGGCAGCTGAAACTAAAAAGCAAGGCGGTAGAAAAAGCCAGCCAGGATAAAACCCGTTTTCTTGCAGCAGCCAGCCATGATCTGCGACAGCCGCATCAGGCTGTCGGTCTGTTTGTTGAATCGCTGGCCTGCATCGAAAAAAATCCAGCCAAGCTGGCAATACTCGCTAAAACACAGGCCGCTTACCGCTCCATGAGCGCACTGTTGGATCAGTTGCTGGATATTTCAAAGCTCGATACTGGTGTGGTGCAGCCAGAGATGGCGACGATTCGGCTTCAATCCCTGTTGCAATCCGTTTATCTGGAACATGCACCTGTTGCTGAGCAGAAGGGCTTATCGCTTAGGCTTCGCCCTACGCAGGCAATCGTTACAACGGATACCGCCATGTTGAAACGCATGCTTGGCAATTTATTATCCAATGCCATTTCTTATACATCAACGGGTGGCGTACTGTTCGGCGTACGCAGGCATGCTGGCTTGTGGCGTGTTCATGTCTGGGATACAGGTTGCGGTATTGCGTCGGATCAAATCGACAGTGTTTTTGAAGAATTCACGCAGCTGCATAACCCCGAGCGGGATAGCAAAAAAGGTTTAGGGCTTGGGCTGGCTATTGTCAAACGCATGGAACATTTGATTCACGCGCCGGTCTCTGTCTATTCCCGGCCAGGCAGAGGTAGTTTATTTACGGTGGACTTGATGCCCGGCCTTGAGCGTGATGTCGAGGTGGATACGCTCGTGCCGCAACAGAATATTTCGTTATCAGGAATAGTATTGGTGGTCATAGATGATGATTGTAGCGTACGCGATGCCATCGCTGTTTTGTTGAAAACATGGGGGTGCAGCCAGGTATTTTCCTTTGCTTCCGGCGAGGAGGCATTGGCATCCATGCGTGTGGCGAATGTACGACCCGATGCGATTATTTCCGATTACCGTTTGCGCGATCACCACACGGGCATAGAAGCGATTGTTGCGCTGCATGCATTATATCATGCGGATATTCCCGCCTTGCTGATCACTGGCGATACAGCTCCGGATCGCATAAAAGAGGCTGCCAACAGCGGTTTTTCTCTACTACACAAACCCGTTGACCCCGATGATTTGAAACGATTTCTTGCAGGTTTGTCTGTTAAACAAGCACTATAAAATCCCCATCCGGGTTGCAATACTGATGGCATGACTGCGACTCTTGGCTTGCAGAACACTGAACACCTTTCGGATATGCGCCTTGACGGTGGATTCGCTCAAGGCCAGCGCGTTGGCAATCATCTTGTTGGACATGCCATCATTCATATGTTCAAGCACTTCCATTTGTCTGTCCGTTAGTTGTTCCAGGCGTGGTGCGGTGGTAAGCAGTTGCGGCGGCAGGTAGCGCCCACCGGAAAGCACCAGTTGTAGGGCCGACAGAATCACATCGGATGAGGTTGATTTCGGTATAAATCCCGCTGCCCCGGCATCCAGCGCCCGCATGATATCGCTCTGCTTTTCGGTGGCGGAAATGATAACAACAGGACATTCCGGCATGTGCTCCTGAATCCATTGCAACACCTTCATCCCATGCGTATCGGGTAAAGAAAGATCGAGCAGAATAAGATCGAGCGCGTTGTGTTGTTCTAGCAATGCTATTGCTTGATCGGCGTTATCGGCATGCAGCAGAGCAGGTGGTGCTTGATTTGGTGTGAGTGCGATCAATGTCAGGGACAAGCCATCCCTGAACAGTTGATGATCATCGACAATCAGAATTTTCAAATGAACACCTCCCCGCCTACAACCCTATCCGCAGCAACCCTCAGCCGCATCATGCACTTGAGCTAAGAATTAGACCAGTTGAATCGAAAGGACTAGACCTTCTGGCCAACTTATTAATTTTGAGAATCGGCGCAGAGTTGGCTCGAAATCTGGGGGTGCCAATATGTTTTATTATTTTAATATCATGCGTTTTACAGGTGTATTATTGCTGGCCATGTTGGTGGCGGCCAGTTCTCAGGCGATGGCCTCCACGCCGAACTTTTCGTTTGCAACGCCCTTTGATGGG
>CAZKHV010000221.1:0-2472 GCA_964552605.1 uncultured Zetaproteobacteria bacterium
CAGGGTTTGAGTGATTAGCCGCCAAGGCGGGGAGTTAGACAATATCAAATAGCCGAAATTGATTTGGCTTCTTTTAGCTTTTTCCATTTGCCCAAACCTGCTGCCGTAAGTATGCACCAGACCGCAAATAAAGCGCCGGGCAAAGCTGTTTCAGGCTCAAAGTGTTTTAGTGCCAGTGCAACACCGAGGCCAGCATTTTGCATGCCGATTTCGATAGCCAGGGTGATTTGATAGCGGCGCTCGAAGTTGAACAGCCCGCCGATGAACCAGCCGGCAAGATAGCCTCCGGCATTGAGCACCACGACCAGTAAAAATACGACCCAGGGTGTCTCTGCGATACGCTCTTGATTGGCTGCTACGGCATAACTGCAGATAATAATAATCGCCAGTGCGGCCAGATCCGGAGCTATGCGTTCGTAATGCTGTTGGTGTTGAGGAAAACGATGATGAATCAACATACCGGCAATCAAGGGCAGCACAACCATCAATAGGATGGTTTGCATCATCGGCCAGAATGGAATCGGCATCCATGCGTCACCGAGCCATTCAACCAGCAATGGGGTCATCAGCGGTGATAGAGCTGTCGCCAGCAAGGTCATTGCAATCGAGAAGGCGACCGCACCACCGAGCAAATAGGAAATAACATTGGAGGCCATAGCTCCCGGCGCACAACTGACAATGATAAAACCAAGTGCCAACGCCGGTGTGGCTCCCTGCCAAAGTGCTACAGTCGCCGCTGCAAAGCCCAATGCAGGCATAATGCTGAACTGACTGCAGACACCGATCACAATAGTCATTGGCTTGGCCAGTGCATCGCGGGCTTCTGCTGGCTGCATGACCAGGCCAAGAGCAAACATCGTAGCTGCAAAAAACCACAGGAAATAATCTTTAAAGATTAAAAATGCCGGTGGATAAATGTAGGCGGCCAGTGCTCCGGCAAGCGTTAATAATGCGAGATGACGAGAAAGGATCTGCTTAGGCATAAGATGGCTGATTGCTTACAGGACAGGTCATTCCAGGCAGTGGCGAGTTACAGCAGATCAGTGAGTTGATTGCGAATGGCAATGGTCGCAGCTGATTTATTCAGGGTGTAAAAGTGCAAGCCTGGAGCGCCAGCCTGCAAGAGTTCACGGCATTGTTTGGCCGCGAGTTCGGTGCCGAGCGCCTGCACAGCTTGCAAATCATCTTTGATGGGCTGCATCTCCTGACTCATCCAATCGGGGATGGATGCACCACACATGGCGGAAAAACGCACAATCTGATCGAAATTGCTGACCGGCATAATGCCCGGAATAATAGGGATGGTAATGCCAGCCTTTTCAGTCGCATCACGGAAACGAAAGAATGTATCATTATCGAAAAAGTACTGGGTAACGGCGCAATCCGCACCATTATCCTGTTTCATTTTGAGGTAACGAATATCATCGGCTACACCACCCTTGGATTCCGGATGCCCTTCCGGATAGGTGGCACAGGCGATTGAAAAATCACCCTGGCTGCGTAAAAAGGAAATCAGATCAGTGGCATACGAAAAACCACCGTCGGTGGCTTCAAAGTGATCCATGCCTGCAGGTGCATCACCGCGCAGGGCTAAAATATTCTCAATGCCGGCTGCACGATATTCGGCCAATAGCTCGGCCAATTGCTCTTTGCTGGCACCGACGCAGGTTAAGTGAGCCACCGGAGACAGGCCTGTTTCTTCCTTGATGCGGGTAACAATGCCTTTGGTGCGGTTCTGGGTTGTGCCGCCAGCGCCATAGGTGACTGAAATATAAGCCGGGTCAATGCTGCGCAGCTCATCCAGGCAGCTCCACAGATTCGCCTCACCTTTATCTGTTTTCGGTGGGAAGAATTCGCAAGAGATTAACGGTTTGTCGGCGCGTGCTAATATATCGGAGAGTTTCATGATTTATAATCTGGGCACGGTCACGCCGGTCTGACCCTGATATTTACCGGCTTTATCTTTGTACGATGTCTCGCATTCCTCATCGGATTCAAAAAACAAAAACTGTGCAACGCCTTCACCAGCATAAATTTTAGCGGGCAAGGGGGTGGTGTTGGAGAACTCCAAGGTGACATGGCCTTCCCATTCCGGCTCCAATGGCGTGACATTGACGATAATGCCGCAGCGCGCGTAGGTCGATTTACCCAGGCAAATGGTCAATACAGAGCGTGGGATACGCATGAATTCAACCGTTCTGGCCAAAGCAAAGGAGTTGGGCGGGATAATGCAGACATCCGACTGGATATCGACAAAGGAGCTGGGACAAAAGTTTTTCGGATCGACGACGGCAGAATTGATATTGGTGAAGATTTTGAACTCATCGGCACAACGCACATCATAACCATAGGAGGACAAACCATAAGAAACGATGCCTGTACCATCATCCTTCTGCTTGACTTGGCCATCGACAAAGGGCTCGATCATACCCTGCTCTTGCGCCATTTTGCGAATCCACTTATCCGATTTGA
>CAZKHV010000222.1:0-2459 GCA_964552605.1 uncultured Zetaproteobacteria bacterium
TTTACGCTGCGCCTTTGGGATGAGTAGATCGATAATATTACGACCAATCGCTTCGCTGCTGCTGTAATAAAATATTTTCTCTGCAGCGCTATTGAACTCCTGCACAATGCTATGCTCATCAATACTGATGATGGCATCCATGGCAGAGCTGAGGATGGCCGCATTGCGCCGCTCGCTTTTGAGCAGAGCGTGGGTTGAATATGATAACAAACCGGTTAATCCTAAACCCAGCAGCCCACTCAAGAAAAATAGATAAAAGACCCGATCAAACCATGCGATATGATACGATGCTTGCAGGCTCAGGTTCTGATGTTCGAGCTTGAAGGTAAAGCTTTTATTAAAATTGATACCTGTCCAGCTTAGCCCCGAGGCAAGTGGAGCCGGGTGGTGTGCGTTCGAGTGAAATATCTGGCGGCTTGTGCTTGGGGAATGAATGGTTTGTAGGCTAAGGTGAACGATGATCGGGCTCGATACGGCGGACATATCAATAAATTGTTTTACATCAACAGCAAGGCCGACCAGACCATTGACCATTTCGGTACTGTGTTTTGTGAAATAAGGATCGGAACTGCCTGAGAAACCGCTATAAATGGCTTTGAATAACCATAGCCGTTCTGCTTCGCCGCCGAGACTGGCGATGATTGCAACATCGTTACCTGTCTTGATGGCAGCGCGGATGTCGGCGTTAAACGGCTTGCTATGGGCTAGATCAATACCCAGCAGGCTAGCGTTATCAACATTAAATGGTTCGACTTGGCTGATGGGTAGATAGGTGGGGCGTTGAGCTGCTTTTACGCTACCGTTTTTATAATCGCTGATGGCAAACGAAATAAAACCTTCATCGTGCTGTGTGGCTTCAAAGGCAAGCCGATTGGCATTGCTTACAATGGGGGCATAGATGACTTTGGTGATGGCGGGCTGTTGTGCAAAAGTGTATTCGGAGCTGACTTGCAGTGTGTTGGGTTCAATATGATCTTTGGCATAAAAAACTGTTGCCAAGGCTCTGATTTCAGCCTTTACATCTTCAATGCGTGCTCTTGTCATATTCGCCAAATGGGTGATTTGAATGTCAAAGGTTTGTTGCTGCGCACCGATCAGATAATTAAATGATGCAGCCATTAATCCGACGGTTAGCAGCAAGCCTGAAACAATGACTGAACTGAGCAGCAGCGAACGGTTGGATGTCATGGCAGGATTTTGATGGCTTTGAACAGGATAGAGTCGGGCAAGTGAATGCCGGTGTTTTGCAGCAGTGTAGGATTCACAAACATATTAAAGCGTCGATTGGCAACGACAGGTATGGATGTTGCCTTTTTCCCTTGCAACAACCGAATGGCCACATGAGCAGCCCAGCGCCCCTGTTCGGATGCGATTTTGGTCATTGCGAGCATACTGTATTGCGCCATGAAGTCGTAAGTGGAAACAGTCAATTTCTGGGCGTGTTGGGTGGCATAAGCGATAGCACGTTCCCGATCCCAGTTTTTGATACCAGCGATATTATTTAATACAATCATATCGTTTTCTTGTGCCGCACTGTAAGCCTGCTCCCAGTCGGCCATATTGGCAGCATAATAAGCGATGACTTTGACATGGTAGCGGGCATAGGTTTTGCTCATCCAGGCAAATTCTTTTTCATCGGTGCGTACATCTTTAGCACCAATAAATCCGACATTACTCACCCGGCCTAAAATTTTTCGGGCTTTTTTCAATAGGGGCTTGATGGCGGATACTTCGATCATGCCGGTGGCATTGTTATAGGGATAAGCATAGGCCTCGGCTGTCCAGTTGATGCCGCAAAAAACTACGGGTAAAGCGGTGTTTTTATAATAGGGGGCAATGAGATATTTTGAGGCATTATCATCGGATGCAATGAGCACATCGGGATGCAAGGATTCTATCAATTGTTTGGCTTCTAGTGCTTTTTGTCGGCCAAATGCGGCAGATGTGTTGCGTTTGGTATCCATGCGAAAAATAGTTAAGTCACAATGCCCGGCCAGTTCTGCTTTGACTGCCGCTTCGATGTCATCGCTCCAGGCATAACCGGCATGGTAGGAGTTGATGTATAAACAGCGTTTGCCATCGGCTGCGAATGCCGTTGTCGATAGACTTGCTACGAAAAAAAATAAGGTGATTAGTCGCATTGCATTCCCCATGACTATCAATTAAATTTTTTGTGAACTGTAAAGGATAGGCGCTCTACAGATGTGATGCAAACAACGAGATGCATTGGGGTGCTCCTTGGGTTCATCGTTACGTGTTGATTATAATAACTCAACCCAGTGTTTTACCGTTTGATTTGTTCCACCAGCCAAATGATGCAGGCAACCGATATTGGCGCTGGCGATGATGTCGGGTTTTGCCTGTGTTAAGGCATCCAGCTTTTGATCACGTAATGTATTGGCCATCTCCGATTGCAAAATGGCATAGGTGCCGGCAGAACCACAACATAGATGTGCATT